>NZ_JXYF01000586.1:0-320 GCF_000967735.1 Paracoccus sp. S4493 | reverse complement strand
GGTGCAGGACGCCGTGGCACAGGCCGTCGATGCCGCCCGCCCCGCCCCGCGGGCCAGTGCGGCGGCCAGTCTTGCGGCACCCCGTCCCGCGGCCATCGATCCCGGCCCCACCGCCGCACCGTCGGGCGCCATCCTGCGGTCGGCCCGCCCGAACAGCCGGCCCGGCACGCGCACCGTGGCCAGCCCCGCGGTGTCGGAACAGGCCGTGGAGGATGCCATCGCATCGGCCATCGGCAACAGCCCTGCCGCGCCCGGCGCGGTGGCGCTGACCGCGCTGACATCGTCGGCCATTCCGCCGCGCCGTGCCGGTGGCGCCGCCG
>NZ_JXYF01000585.1:0-243 GCF_000967735.1 Paracoccus sp. S4493 | reverse complement strand
GCGCCGGGACAGGCGCGCAGACGATTGCGCGGATCGCGGGGGTCCAGGATCAGCCCCTCCAGCGCGGGCAGGTGGCGGACCCCCTCGACCAGCAGCATCCGCCACGGCGTCAGGCGCAGCGGTGCCAGGCGCCCAAGGCGACGCAGCGTGTCGGGGGTGATCTGGCCGAATTCCAGCGCGACCAGCAGGCCTTGCGGATGCGGCCCCGGTTGCGGCGGCGCGGCGGGCCGGGGGGCGGGCAGG
>NZ_JXYF01000584.1:0-379 GCF_000967735.1 Paracoccus sp. S4493 | reverse complement strand
CTCAGTCAAATGTCAGGCACCGAACCGATAAACCCTGCCCAACCGCCCCGCCGATCCCTTCTGCCGCTGCTGATCCTGGCCGTTCTGGCCGGGCTGGTCATCGGTGCCGTCTGGTGGGCGACGCGCCCCGGCCCCCTGCTGATCCAGGGCGAGGTCGCGGCCCCGCGGGTCGATGTCTCGGCCCGCACCTCGGGCCGGGTCACGCGGATCGAGGCCGATCTGGGCCAGCGGGTCGAGGGCGGCCAGCTGCTGGCCGAACTGTCGAACCCGCAGCTGGTCACCGCCCATGCCGCCGCAGCATCAGGGCTGGAGGTCGCCCGCGCCTCGGAGGCCGCGGCCGGCGCCACCCGCCCCGAGGTGATCCGCGCCCGCGAGGCCG
>NZ_JXYF01000583.1:0-357 GCF_000967735.1 Paracoccus sp. S4493 | reverse complement strand
GCGATGGCCAGCAGGCGGTCCGGCACCGGCAACCCCCGCAGCGCCGCCACGCGCAGACGCGGGCAGGCCGCCCGGCGGCGCGTGAAGGGCAGCACCGCCAAGGCCAGCACCAGCCCCGCGATGATGCCCAGTGCCAGAAGCGCGGCCATCTCTGCCGTAGACAGGATGGCCATCGGCGTGGGCAGGCGGACCGGGGACAGGGCCTGCATCAGCTGATCATGGGTCATCGCCTCAGGCGTCACGGCTCGACCCGTCGCGCAACGGCGCCCATCGCGGCCAGGCGGTCAGTCTGGCCACCCAGATCGGCGGGCTGCAGACGCAGCAGCCGCCTGGCGCCGCCCCGTCCAAACCGCCGCG
>NZ_JXYF01000582.1:0-292 GCF_000967735.1 Paracoccus sp. S4493 | reverse complement strand
GAAGGCCGGGTCGGCGCGGACCGCGCGGGGTCTCGGTTCCCGACAGCAATGCGTCGAACCCCGCCTCGTCCACGGTGGCGCAGTCCAGCACCACCAACCCGCGGCCCCGTCGCGGCCCAAGGCGGTGGATGGCACGCGCCACCAGCGACTTGCCGGACCCGGACGGGCCGGTGATCAGGGCGTCGCTCTCTGCCTCGGCCACGCGGTCCAGGCCGTCGCGCAGGTGGATCATCGCCGCGCTGTCCCCCATCAGCGGCGGCGCGACGCGGGCGGCGTCCTGACCCGCGCGCCG
>NZ_JXYF01000581.1:0-290 GCF_000967735.1 Paracoccus sp. S4493 | reverse complement strand
CGAACAGCCCAAGCGGCAGTTCATAGGGAAAGCCCGCCATGCGCGCGCCGAAATCGGCGGCCAGCATCAGCCCCGCCCCGATCAGCGCCGATCCCGTCAGGTGGTCGGCCGGGCGGGCCAGGCCGATGCGGCGGGCCAGATGCGGGGCCATCAGCCCGACGAAGGACAAAGGTCCCGTGACCATCGTCGCGGCCCCCGTGGCCAGCCCCGCCAGCACGATCAGCGCCAGCCGCGCGGGCGGCAGGCCGAGCCCCAGGCCGCGCGCGACCCCCGCCCCAAGCGGCAGCAGC
>NZ_JXYF01000580.1:0-390 GCF_000967735.1 Paracoccus sp. S4493 | reverse complement strand
GCTATCACGTCCGAAGTCGGATCGAGGCAAGGATGCGCTGCCTCAAATCCTTCGGTGAGCGCATCGCCTCGCAAGACCCCGACAGACAAGCGGCCGAGATCTACATCCGCGTCGCGCTCATGAACCGCTTCAACGCACCCGGCACCGCCGAAATCGAGCGCCTGGCCTGAGCTTAATGGGTAAGGGAGAGCCCTGCTCCGACGCCGAGTTCTGCAATAATGCCCAACAACGCCCATGAAAATTGCTTTTCGCAAGCATGCTTTCGAATTGTCCCCGGCGCGGGCCGGGCGTAGTCTGGCCCTCAGTCGAATGTCAGGCACCGAACCGATGAAACCTGCCCAAGCGCCCCGCCGATCCCTTCTGCCGCTGCTGATCCTGGCCGTTCTGGCC
>NZ_JXYF01000579.1:0-229 GCF_000967735.1 Paracoccus sp. S4493 | reverse complement strand
CCGGTTCCTGGACCGCCGCCGCCACGACCAGGCCCAGTCCCGCCGCGAGGCGCAGTTCGCCCAGCTGACCCCCCTGGCCCAGGACGCGCCCCAGGACGACGCCCTGCGCCTGTCGCAGCTGCGCCAGGCCTTCCTGGACCTGCCCGACGACCAGCGCGAGGCGCTGGCCCTGATCGCGGTCGAGGGGCTGTCCTATGCCGAGGCCGGCCAGCTGCTGGGCATCCCGCCC
>NZ_JXYF01000578.1:0-316 GCF_000967735.1 Paracoccus sp. S4493 | reverse complement strand
CGTGGCCGAGATCGTGCCCGCCGCCCGCACGCTGATGGTGACCACCGATCCCGGCGTGGCGGCCGATGCGGCGCTGGCCCGCGCCGTGCTGGCCCGCCAGCCCGCGCCGGGCACCGCGCCTGCCCCCCGCGCGACCGAGACGGTCGAGATCCCCGTGACCTATGACGGCGAGGATCTGGCCGAGGTGGCGTCCCTGATGGAACTGACCACGGACGAAGTCATCGCCGCCCATCAGGCCGCGACCTGGCAGGTGGCCTTCTGCGGCTTTGCGCCCGGCTTCGCCTACATGACCTGCGCCGATGCGCGCTTTGACCTG
>NZ_JXYF01000577.1:0-431 GCF_000967735.1 Paracoccus sp. S4493 | reverse complement strand
CGAACATGGCGCGCAGGTTAGGGGCCAGACGCTCGGCCGACTGATGGCGGGCGGCCAGGCGGGCGGATTCGTCGGCCAGCTCGGCCAGCCGGGCCTCGACCTCGTGCAGCGTCTCGGCGGCGGCCTCGGCCTGGGCTGTGGCGGCGTCCAGCCGTGCGTCATGCCCCTCGCCGCCCGCGCGCAGCTGCTCGGCCTCCCAAGTCAGGCGGCGCACGACCTCATCGGCATCGCGATTCAGCGCCTGCTCGCGCTCGATGTCTCGGTCCAGCTGCGCCAGACGCCCCGACAGCGCGGTGATGGCCTGGGTCGCGCGCCGCCCGGCCTCGGCCAGAGCCTCGGTCTCCACGGCCAGCCGCTGGACCAGGGCGGCGGCGATCTGCTCCTCTTCGCGCAGCGCCGGCAGCGCGGCCTCGGTCTCGGTCCGCCGCAGG
>NZ_JXYF01000576.1:0-396 GCF_000967735.1 Paracoccus sp. S4493 | reverse complement strand
GCCGCGATGCGGCTGGCGGCGGTGGCCGTCGCGGTCGTTCTGGCCGCGGCCGTGTCGGCGGAACTGGGGCTGATCGGCTTTGTCGGGCTTGCAGCGCCCGCCCTGGCGCGCAGCCTGGGGGTGCGGACCATCCCCGGCCTGCTGGCCTGGTCGCCGGTCCTGGGCGCACTGATCCTGTCGATCTGCGACGGGCTGGTGCTGGCCCTGGCGGGCCTGGGGGCCGAGATGTTTCCCACCGGCGCGCTGACCGGGCTGGTCGGCGGGCCGCTGTTGATCTGGCTGCTGCCGCGGCTGCGGGGCACATCCCCGCCCGGCGCGGAATCGGGCGACCGCCCTGCCCCACGGCTGGCCCGTCCGGGGCCGCTGCTGGCGGCGATGGCGGCGGCCCTGATCCTG
>NZ_JXYF01000575.1:0-319 GCF_000967735.1 Paracoccus sp. S4493 | reverse complement strand
GCCGCCAGCCGCATCGCGGCGACGTTCAGGCCCAAGCCCTGCGCGCCCTCGGCCCCCAAGGACAGCAGGCGCAGCGGACGGGCCAGCATTGCTGCGGCCAGGCCACCCAAGGCCAGCACCCCGACCAGCGCGGCGACCCCCGACCAGTCCTGCTGGACCAGCGAGCCGCCGTTCCAGATGACCAGCGACAGCAGGTACTGTCCCTGCGCCAGCGTGACCGCCCCCGCAACCGCACTGGCGGTTAGCCCGACCAGCATGCCCGCGATGACCATCGTCACCGGCTGAAAGCCGCGCCGCGCGCCGATGGCCAGCACCAGCG
>NZ_JXYF01000574.1:0-243 GCF_000967735.1 Paracoccus sp. S4493 | reverse complement strand
CAATAGCAGCCAATGGAAGTTGTGCCGCTACAACAGCAGATGTTACTTTTACAGTAAATGCGAACCCAGGAGCAGCAGCAAATACAACAGCTAATAGTGCAATTTGTGAGGACGATACTAAAGCCTTAGTAGGAAGTCCAGCAGGAGGAACATGGAGTATTGTCTCTGGAGGTGGAAGTATCTCAGGAACAACGTATACCCCAGCAGATGTAGCGAGTGATACCAATGTAACGGTACGTTATA
>NZ_JXYF01000573.1:0-227 GCF_000967735.1 Paracoccus sp. S4493 | reverse complement strand
GGCTTGCCGCCCTTCTTGGGGCCACCGAACTTGCCGCCGGGCTTGCCGTTGCGATCGCGACGTTCGCCCTGTGGGCGATCCCCTGCCGGGGCCGCATCCTTGGACTGACCGTCGCGCGGGGCGCCATCGCGGCGCGGGCCGCGGCGCTGGCCCTGCGGGCGATCACCCTGGGGACGCTCGGCCTGGCCGCGGTCCCCCTGCGGGCGACGGTTGCCGCGCGGCTTGGG
>NZ_JXYF01000572.1:0-213 GCF_000967735.1 Paracoccus sp. S4493 | reverse complement strand
CCAGCCGCATCAGCGCCCGGTCCAACCCGGCGCGCTTGCCTTGGGTGAACTGGCGCAGCATCGCCGCGGGCATGGGCCGCGAGGCCAGCTGCTGCCGTCGCGCCCGCGCCAGCTGCCGCAGCGCGGGCTCTAGCCGCCCGCCCCACAGGTCCAGCCGCTGCCGCGCGCCTTCCGTCAGCGCCGCAGGACGACCCAGCGCGCGGGCCAGATCGC
>NZ_JXYF01000571.1:0-383 GCF_000967735.1 Paracoccus sp. S4493 | reverse complement strand
CAGCGCCTCGGCCAGGGCCTGATCCAGGGCGTCGGGCTGTTCGGGCGTCGTCTGCGTTGTCTGCGGTTCCTGTGCCACAGGGGCGGGGTCGACCGGCGTCGTGGGCGCGGGCGCGACCGGGATGGCCGCTTGCGGGGCGGGTGCCGTCTGCTGCGGCTGTGCCGCGACGGGGGCCTGCTGGACAGGTGCCTGCGGAACGGGGGCTTGCGGAACGGGGGCTTGGGCCAGCTCCTCCTGCGGCGCGGGGCGGCCAAGGAACAGCAGCGCCACGACCAGCAGCAGGGCCAGCCCGCCCACCAGGACGGGCAGACGCGCCGGGTCCAGGGCGCGCAGGCGGTCGGACAGCGTCGGTGCGACGTCCTCGGCGGGTGCGGCCGCGTCGC
>NZ_JXYF01000570.1:0-433 GCF_000967735.1 Paracoccus sp. S4493 | reverse complement strand
TTGCCCGCGCCGTTCGGGCCCAGCAGACCCACGAACTCACCCGGCCCCACGTCGAGGTCGATCCGGTCCAGCACTGGCACCGCGTTGCGCGACAGGGACAGGCCGGACAGCCGCATGACGGTCATGCCCGCGCCCTCAGCCGCAGGATCAGCTGCAGGAAGAAGGGCGCGCCGATCAGGGCGGTCAGGACGCCCAGCTTGAGGTCGCGCCCCGGAAGGATTACCCGCACCGCGATGTCGGCCGCCAGCACCATCGCCGCCCCGCCAAGCGCCGATGCCCCCAGCAGCCGCCCCGGATCGCCGCCCACCGCGCGGCGCAGCAGATGCGGCACGACCAGCCCGACGAAGCCCACGGTGCCCGCCACCGCCGTGGCCCCGCCGACCAGCGCCGCCGTGCCCAGCACCAGCCGCAGCCGCAGCGCGCGCAGGCTGAT
>NZ_JXYF01000569.1:0-279 GCF_000967735.1 Paracoccus sp. S4493 | reverse complement strand
CCCGCCATGGCGCCTGCCAGCGCGGCGGCCAGCGGGTCCAGCCCGGCCGAGGCGCCGCTGCCGCCCTCAATGGTCTGCGACGGGCTGCCGGCCGTGTCGGAGCCAGAGGCGGCGTCCTGCCCCCCTGCCCCGCCCTGCGCATCGCGCAGCGCGTCTTCCAGTGCCTGCCGATCCGCCGCCTCGCGCGCAGCCTGTTCGGCAGCCGCCTGACGCTCGGCCTCGGCTTGGCGCTCTGCCTCGGCGGCGGCTTCGGCGGCGGCACGGCGCTCTTCCTCGGCC
>NZ_JXYF01000568.1:0-427 GCF_000967735.1 Paracoccus sp. S4493 | reverse complement strand
GGGGCGATCCTGCAGCGGCTGACCGCGAACCCCCTGGCCTCGCCCGAGGTGCTGGGCGTGTCGGGCGGCGCCTCGCTTGGCTATGCGGCGGTGGTCTTTGGCCTGGCCGCCCCTGGCGCGCTGGCGCTGGCGCTTGGGACGATGGCGGGGGGTGCGCTGGCGCTGGCGGTGCTGGTGGCCTTCACAGCGCGCCGAGACATGCCGGCGGAACGCGTGCTGCTGGCGGGCATCGCGGTGTCGGCCCTGGCCTCGGCCGTGCTGTCGGCGATGATGGCGGTGGGCGATGCACGGGCTTGGGCGATCCTGTCCTGGCTGTCGGGATCTGCGGCCGCCGTGCCGATGGCGGGGGCCGTCGCGCTGGCGGCCCTGGCCGTGGCCGTCTGGCTGGCCACGCTGGCCCTGCGCCGCTGGCTGGCGCTGCTGCCAG
>NZ_JXYF01000567.1:0-411 GCF_000967735.1 Paracoccus sp. S4493 | reverse complement strand
CCCGGCGGGGTCGGTCGCGCTGGCGGGCCGGTTCTGCGGCATCTATCCGCAGGCCAGCCCCGGCGGCTGGCAGCTGATCGGCCGGACCGAGGTGCCGATGTTCGACCTGACCCGCGACGTTCCCGCGCTGCTGCGCCCGGGCGTGCGGGCGCGCTTTGTGAGCGGGTCTGCGCGCGTCCATGCGGTCGCGGTCCCCGAGCCCGCGCCTGTGACCGGGCTGCGCGTGGTCCAGACCGCCTTCCCGATCCTCGTGCAGGATGCCGGGCGCATGGGGCAGGCGGGGCAGGGGGTCTGCGCCTCGGGCGCGCTGGATCTCGGCGCGCTGCGCCGCGCGAACCGCGCGGTGGGCAACCCCGCGGGGGAGGCCGCGCTGGAGATCACGCTTGGCCCCGTCCGCCTGCGGGCGGAGGT
>NZ_JXYF01000566.1:0-281 GCF_000967735.1 Paracoccus sp. S4493 | reverse complement strand
CATCGGCGCGGGGCTTGCCGTCGGGGCGCGGGCCGCCAAAGGGCTTGCGCGCCTCTCCGGGCTTGCCGGCAAAGCGCGCGGGGCGGGCATCGTCGCCCTGACCGGACATGCGGCCGCCCCCTTCGCCGGGGCCTGATTTCTTCCAGCGCGGCTTGTCGCCTGCAGGCCGGGGGCGGTCGCCGAAACCGCCAGCCGAATCGTCGCGCGCGCCAAAGCGCGGGCGTGCCCCGTCGGTGCCCGCGGGCTTGGCACCCCAGCTGCGGGCCGGGCGGTCGGACTGA
>NZ_JXYF01000565.1:0-506 GCF_000967735.1 Paracoccus sp. S4493 | reverse complement strand
TTCGAGGCGATGGCCGCCGCCGCCCGCGGGGCGGGGCCGGTGGGTGCCGATTCGACCGCGGTGGCCACCTTGCCCGACCCCGTCGACCCTGCCGAGGACGGTGCGGCGCGGCCCGTCGATGCGATCCCCCCGCAATCGGGGCAGGCCGCGGCGCTGGAACAGCCCGACACGGCCGAATCCGTGCCCGACCTCAGCGATTTCGCGCCCGCCGCCCCGGTCGAGGTCGCGACCGATCTGCCCGCGCCGCGCCCGAACCAGACCGACGGGGCCGAGACCGCCCCGCAGGTCCCGGACACCCCCCCGGCCCCCGTGGCAGAGGCTCAGCCTAACCGCCCGGCGCTGCCGACGCCCGACGCCACGGCCGTTCCGGTCGCCCCGCGATCGGCGCTCGCACTTGATGCCTCGCGCCGCCCCGAGGACCGGCCGGCCGACCTGGTCGAATCCTTCAACCGCCGCGTGGCAGAGGCGGCTGCCGCCGCCGCGCGTCAGGCCACGGCCGATGCGGC
>NZ_JXYF01000564.1:0-503 GCF_000967735.1 Paracoccus sp. S4493 | reverse complement strand
GCATCGCCGCGTCCCTGGATCAGTAGCAGCGCCACGATGCCCAAAACGGCCCCCAGAGCCGCAATCCCCCCGAAGACGGCCAGACCCCCTCCGAAGCTGTAAAGGGCCTGCTGGCGGCCTTTGACGGCCTCCAGGCGCATGTGGTTGGCGGCGGCCCTGATCTGATCCTCCAGCCCCCTCACGGCCTTTCCTGCGGCTTCCTGAGCGGCTGTGACGCTGTCGCGGTGCATGCGGCGGGACATCTCGGCCGCGGTGCTACCGATCTGTCGGTTCTGCTCCAGGGCGTCGATGGTGATCTTCTGCACCGAAGCCCTGAGCCGTGCCGCCTCGGCCTTGGTGGTCGCGGTCGCGGTGAGGTTGCCGACGTCCTGGCGCAGCAGCCGCACCTGGTCGGTCAAATCGGCAATCAGCTCGGCGGGGGATTTGGCGGCGGCACTCATGCGGTGCCTGCCTTCGCGTCCAGTTCGGCCAGCAGTCCGGCGATCTCTTTCTGATCGACCTCG
>NZ_JXYF01000563.1:0-300 GCF_000967735.1 Paracoccus sp. S4493 | reverse complement strand
AGCAGCGCGCGGCGGGTGGTCGGGGCGTCTTGGGTCATCGGCGGGTCCTTGATGCGATCGGGTCGGGTCATGGAAACGGTCGGCGGGACCAGTCTATTCCCATCGGCCCGCTGCGCGCACTTTTCTTTCGCGTGCGATGGAATAAAAGCGAAGGGGCCACGTTTCAAGGTCAACCAAGACCGCAAGGGGGGACCCTGTCCGTGACCGATGACCTGCGCGCCCAGATGATCGCGCTGCTGCCCCGCCTGCGGTCCTTTGCCCGCGGCCTGTCGGGCCAGCATGCGCTGGCCGACGACCTGG
>NZ_JXYF01000562.1:0-1582 GCF_000967735.1 Paracoccus sp. S4493 | reverse complement strand
CCCCCGCCCGTTTCCATGCCCCGCCCCGACCCCATCAAGGCCCCGCCGATGACCCAAGACGCCCCGACCACCCGCCGCGCGCTGCTGACCCGGATGGGACTGGCGGCCGGGTTGGCCTATGCGACGCCGACGCTGATCGGGACCGGCACGGCCCGCGCGTCCGATGCCAGCGCGCCGTCGGGGCGGGCATCGGTGTCGCGCCCGGTGCGCCAGCGACGGCGCCGCGCGCCTGCCCGTCCCGAGATGGTCGTGATCCTGGCGCCGGGACAAAGCCTGCAGCCGCTGCAGGCGGCAGGCTATGACGTGCTGTCGCAGCGCGACAACGCGACGTTGGCGCGCCGCGCCGCCCGGCTGCGCCTGCCGCCGGGCCGCAACCCGGCACAGGCCCGGGCAGAGATCGCCCGCCTGCTGCCCGGATCGACCGCGGCGCTGAATTCGCTCTATCGCCCCGACGACCTGACCTGCGACGGCGCGGACTGCGCGGCCCAGCAGATGATCGGCTGGCGCCCTGCCGATCTGCAGGCCCGGCCGCGGATCGGCATGATCGACACGGGTGTCAATCCCGACCATCCCGCGTTGCGCGGTCAGTCGCTGCGCGTGAACCAGGTCGACCTGGACGGGCGGAACGCGGCGGGGCGCCGGCATGGCACCGCCGTCGCGGCCCTTCTGATCGGCAACGCGCAGGGTCGCGCCCCCGGCCTGCTGCCGCGTGCCGACCTGATCGCGGTCGAGGCGTTCCACAGCCGCGCCGATGGGGCGGCGGCGGATGCGTTCTCGTTGCTGAACGCGCTGGACGTGCTGATCCAGGCGCGTGTGCAGGTCATCAACATGTCCTTTTCCGGCCCCGCGAACCCCGTGCTGCGCCAGGTCGTGGTCGAGGCGCGCGATGCGGGCATCGGCCTGGTCGCGGCCGCGGGGAACGGCGGGCCGGGCGCCGCCCCCGCCTTTCCCGCCGCCTGGCCAGAGGTGATCGCCGTCACCGCCGTCGATGCCGACCGTGCACCCTATCGCCAGGCGGCGCGGGGTCCGCATGTCGCGCTGGCGGCGCCGGGGGTGAACCTGTGGACCGCCGCCTCAATCGAGGGGGGGCGGCTGCGGTCGGGGACCTCGTATGCCGCGCCCTTCGTGTCGGCGGCGCTGGCGCTTGGCATGGCGCGCGACGGGCTGAGCGCGACGGATGCGCGCGACCGGTTGTTCCGCTGCGCCGCCGATCTGGGCGCACCGGGCCGCGACCCGGTGTTCGGCCACGGCATGGTCGCGTCGCCGTCGGCCTGCCCCGAGGCAGAATCGCAGATTCTTTCCGTCAGCGGGGAATAAGCCGCCCCGCCGGCCCGTTGCATCCATGAACCGGACAGGACCGGTTCCGGCAACACAAAGGAAGAAGCCCATGTCCGATACGTCCGATATCCGCCTCTCGCGTCGCGGCCTTCTGGCCAAGCTGGGCCTGGCCGCAGGGGCCGCCGGCGCGATCTATGCCGCCCCCACCCTAGTCGGGTTCGGGGCGGCCCATGCCAGCGGCGCCAGCGGTCGCGGCGGCGGCAGCGGCAGTGGCGGCCGTTCCGGCAGCGGCCGGGGTGGCAGC
>NZ_JXYF01000561.1:0-426 GCF_000967735.1 Paracoccus sp. S4493 | reverse complement strand
CCTGCCGGTGGGGTGACAAACGCGTCTGCGCCCCCCCACCCGCCCTTGCATCGCCCCGGCGGCGTCTGCAATATCCGCGCCATGGACGGACAGCGGACACCCTTGGCGTGCATCATGCGCGTTCTGGTCCTGATGGCCAGCATCGTGCAGCTTGCGCTGTACGGGGCGACGGCGCCTGCCTCGGTCGAACTGGGACCGCAGTTCCTGCGCCTGACCGAGGAGCAGCGGCTGTATTCCGACAGCCCGGCCCAAGTCGCAGTCCTGACCTCCAAGGCCCCGACCGGACCGCAGGCGACATCACCTCTGCCGGACGCCGATCCATGGTACCGCGCGCCCGCGGGGCCCGTCCCGCCGCAGGCCGTGTCGGTCATCGCCGCGTCCGACGCGGACGTTCCCCGGCCGCAGGGCGTCGCCGGCCCTGCCCGC
>NZ_JXYF01000560.1:0-216 GCF_000967735.1 Paracoccus sp. S4493 | reverse complement strand
GCCCGCGGGGCGGGGCGGGCGGCATCGACGGCCTGTGCCACGGCGTCCTGCACCGCCTGTTGCGACGGTGCGCGCACAGAGACCGGCCGGCGCGTGGGCCGGGCGTCGGCCAGTTGGAACACCAATCCGCGCTCGGCCTGGCTCAGCGGCGCGTTGCCTGCCTGCGCGGTCCGCAGATCGCGCAGCTGAGCGATGATCAGGTCGCGTTCCGCCTGC
>NZ_JXYF01000559.1:0-479 GCF_000967735.1 Paracoccus sp. S4493 | reverse complement strand
TTTACTTGGGGAATGTGGGCCTAGTATTTCATATATTCCGCTTACAGGGTTCAGGACATACAACGCATTTCCGCGCAATTCGATTTCCAGAACATCAAAACGACGCCCGACCCCATCAAAAACAGAAAGTATTTCTTCAGCCATCGCGCGGCTAATCTCTGCCTTGCACGAATGCTCTAGTCTCATTGATCCCAACATAAAATCGTCACCCTCTTGAACACTGGCGGGACTATTAGAGCGGTCAGCGTGCAAGTGTAGTGCTTAGACCAAAAGGACAGTTCAAAAGGTCAGATTGTGATTTTGATTTGACAAAACCTTGCGGCCACGCCTCAGGCCCGCCTGGCAGGGTCGAGACGTGCGGGGCAGTGCGCCAGGGACCGGTGTGAGAGGGGGGGGGGGGGGGGGGGGGGGGGGCGGGCCGCCCCCTGACGCTGGAACCGGGCGGGCGCCATCCGGGCATGGGCACGCACAACCGCCTG
>NZ_JXYF01000558.1:0-2307 GCF_000967735.1 Paracoccus sp. S4493 | reverse complement strand
TGGCGGCGGCTTTGGGCGGCGGCTGCGCCGCCGCGGGTGCATGGGGAAAGGTGCCGCTTTACAGGATGGATTTGACCACAGCCCACTCGCGTCCCTTCGCTCTATGGGGGCCGTTCCGCTCGCGGTCTGCAAGCCCGTGGCCTCAAGGGCCACGGGTGGACAAATCCAACCTGGTCGAGATTACATGCCCGAAATGGGCAAACTAGTTTGCGGCTCGATTCAGTTTTGAAGACAGCTCGGCAACGGCCTCTTTGAAGGCAGCGACATACATAAGGCGGCAGCAATCAGCGATAGAATAGATTTCCAAAGGGTCGTGGACTTCGCGAAAGCGCGCAATCTGTGACTTCCTAGCGTAGTGTTTTTTTCTTTGGATAGGCTCTAGGCTCGCCGGAACCTCTGCAGGGATCACAATGTTTGCTACATCCATTGTTCCCATGATCTTAAATGAAACAGAAATCAGCCGCTTCATAAGAAAGTCTTCAGTAACACCACTTCTTTTTTTGAGTTCGTGATACTCCGAAGATGACGAAGCAGGGACGCCAACCTTGAAATTTACCGAGAATGTTTCGCTAGCTTGAACATTGTCCGTTGATTCAGGTTTTGCGGCACTCTCTTGCTCACCCTGAGATACCTTCAGAAGATCTGCTTTGCTATCGTCAGGGCCAGCAGTATCAGCACTATCAGAAGGCACCTGATGGGCCGCAAGTGACTTACTGTCATGAGTTGCGGGTTGAGAGACATCCGCTTGAGAGGGTTTCTGACCCCCCTTCTCAGCCTTCTTTTCCGAAGGAACGCCCTCATCATCTTCGTTCCCGACCTTGAACTTGTTCAGGATGCGGGACTCAGGGAGTGGTGTTTCAACGATCTCGAAACGTCTTTTTGCCATCATTCCGCCTCCTCAAACAGTTCATTAATGACAGCTAGACCTTCTTGAAGAACCTTCATCGTATTTTTGGCGTTCAGAGCCTTCGCTCCTTCAACCGTATTTTCCTCACGCTTAAAACGTGAATGCAAAGGTCCTTCATCTGTCCAAAGTTCGATAATTGGCGAGTTGCTAATATAAGCTTTCAAGCACAAAGGGTGTTGCCCTAGACGGTCAAAATTCTCGCTATGCCCTTTGCGTCGGTTGGACAGCGTAGGAATGTTGCACCGAACCACCCTAACAACTGCCTTTTTGCCCTCGTCCAACTGGTCGACCATCTGCGTTACAACTGTCGCTGTTTCCAGTGTGGTCCCAACGGAGTCAGACCCAAGCATGATCGGAAGGATAACGAAGTCACTGTTATTGACCATGTAAAGTGATGCTTTGTCGCCAAATCCTGCGGTATCCACAAAAACCAAACCATCGAAACCTTCATCTGTAAGCTGATTAAGAGCTTCAACAATCTCTTTGGCAGTTCTCGCTTCGAACGCTGCGGCGTTCGAAGGCCAGTTTCCGGCCTCTTTCGCTTTATCGACCCAACCCATTAAGTTTTGTGTAGGGTCACAATCAAAGGCGACAACTTTCTGCCCGGATGCCAATGCCGCACTGATAAGAACTTTGGTGAGTGACGTTTTTCCTGCGCCACCCTTAGCGTTTATCACCGACACCACATCAAATCCGTCGCTCATACCAACCTCACTAGAATTTTTCAGCCCTAAGTCTGCTTGTTGCCAGGCTATGACAGCCTGAGACATTGTGACAAGTGCGAAAGTTGCGAAATTTGCTACCTAAGATACTACTGTGACCGATGTGCCCAGTACTACTAGTGCAACCATCATACCCACCCATGCTAGTGCGACTATGATGCCCACGGGCACCACCGTAGCTACAGCTACTATTGGGATGTTTGCGAATTTTATAACCAACGCACCCAACGCACCTAAGGAACCCAACGCACCTAAACCACCTAATTAACCTAAATCACCTATAGCACCCATAACGTCTAGTTGTACCACTCCACCTAATCGACCCATAACACCTAATGCACCCAATACACCCAATGCACCTAATGCTACCAAAGCGCCTACTGAAACCCACGCACCTATCGCACCTAGTGGTACCAGCATGACCACTATGCCGAGGAAGGCCGGTCCTTCCGCCAAGCCATGTGCTTTAGAGCGACCGGGCAGAGAGCTGCGGGCGCGAGGTGGTGCATCCGAAGGTCGGGCTCGATTTTTAGCGCCGCAGGCCCGCGATCAGGCCTTTGCGGTATCCGGGTAGCCGAGAACGCGCTTTGCGGCTTCCACGGCCCTCTCCGGCGCTCTCAGGGGCATTGAAGGTTGCATGCAACCTGTCCTGAAATGCCCTGCGCCCTTCGATCTGCG
>NZ_JXYF01000557.1:0-330 GCF_000967735.1 Paracoccus sp. S4493 | reverse complement strand
TGCGCCTGACCCGCGCGGGCATGGCATGGGAACGCGCGGCGCGGGCCTTCTGGCCGCTGACGACGCTGCTGTTCTTCGGCATTGCGGCGCTGTGGCTGGGCGCGGTGGCGGCCTTGCCTCAGGTGCTCCTGCCATGGCTGGCGGGCCTGTGGCTGCTGGCGGTCGTGATCGCGGCGGTGCGGGGCGGATGGCGCTTTCGCCGCGTGCGCCGGGCCGAGGCGCTGGCCCGGCTGGACCGCACCCTGCCCGGGCGCCCGCTGACCGCGCTGTCCGACCGTGCAGCGATCGGCGGCGAAGGGCCGCTGTGGCAGGCGCATCTGGCGCAGATGC
>NZ_JXYF01000556.1:0-609 GCF_000967735.1 Paracoccus sp. S4493 | reverse complement strand
AAGCATAAATCTCTGTCGCTTATAGAATAGCGAGATCCCCGCGCGAGGCGCGGCGATCGGGACGCAGGGGGGATTTGGACAAGCCAAACGCCCCCTGCCCTTGCTGGGCCAGGCGCTGCGCGCCTGTCCGTCAGGGGACCGCCGGTCCCCCACCGCAACACGAAAATGCTGCACGTCCTGCGGGGCCGTGTCCTCGCGCTGCGCGCTGCGGGCCGCACCACCCCCTTGTCCGCTGGATTTTCCCATTGCGGCGGTTCCCCCCCTGCCCTCGGCCGGGAGCAAGGGTTCAGGAGAGGGGCGCGCTGCGCGCTTCCTCGCCTGACCCCTCGCCCATTTTGGGCACCGGCCACAGGGCAAAGTCCGGGCCGGGATCGTCGCAAAAGAAGGAACGCCAAATGGCACAAGCAATCCAGACCGACACCGCCGCCGAGCAGGCCCGCGACCACATGCTGCGCCTGCTGATCGCAGAGCAGAACGACGCCTTCCGGCGCTGCCTGGGCTTCGCCGCCCTGTGGCGGGACCATCATCTGAAAGGCCGCGCTGTCGTCACGCCGGGTTTCGATGCCCTGCCCATGGCGACCAAATCCGCGCTGATGGAGAAGGTCATCA
>NZ_JXYF01000555.1:0-226 GCF_000967735.1 Paracoccus sp. S4493 | reverse complement strand
CATGGGCGGCGGTGGCGGTGCCGGTGGCGGCGTCATGTCGGGCCGCCAGGCGGCCAACGTGCTGACCCGGGTGACGTGGATCCTGGGCGTGGCGATCTTCGCGACCTCGATCGCGCTGACGATCCTGGCGGCGCGCCAGGCCAACAACAGCTCGATCATGGACCAGTTCGGCGGCCAGGCCCCGACCGAGGCACCGGCGACCGGACTGCCGGGTCTGCCGGCCTAT
>NZ_JXYF01000554.1:0-313 GCF_000967735.1 Paracoccus sp. S4493 | reverse complement strand
GCGGATCGACGGGGGCGGCATCGTCATCGGCGCACCGATCCGGGGCTTTTCGGGCATCCTGTCCGGGACCCCGGTGCTGGTGGGCACCGAGAACGACCTGATGGCGACCGATCCGCAGAGGGACCGGGCACGGTGACCGACGGGTCCACCGCGCGCGACGACCTGGCCCTGGCGGTGGCGATCCTGGCGCCGCGGGGCCGCGACGCCGCCGTGGCCGCGGCGCTGCTGGACAAGGTCGGCATCGCGTCGGTCCAGGCACGGGACCTGCCCGCGCTGGCGGGGCTGGTCGGGGCGACCATCGGCGTGGCCCTGG
>NZ_JXYF01000553.1:0-231 GCF_000967735.1 Paracoccus sp. S4493 | reverse complement strand
CCACCACGGTCCTGGGCCTGGCCCCGCTGTTGTACGAACGTTCGTCCCAGGCGCTGTTTCTCAAGCCCACGGTGGTCACGCTGGCCTATGGGCTGGGGTTCGGCATGGTGCTGGTGCTGCTGGTGGTGCCGGCCGTGCTGGGCGCAGGCGACGATCTGGCCCGCGCCCGCCGGGCCTTTCGCCGCAGCCTGCGGGCCGGGCCGGTGCGCGGCGTGATGCGCGGCGCGGTGG
>NZ_JXYF01000552.1:0-274 GCF_000967735.1 Paracoccus sp. S4493 | reverse complement strand
TGATGACCTTCTCCATCAGCACGGATTTGGTCGCCATGGGCAGGGCATCGAAACCCGGCGTGACGACAGCGCGGCCTTTCAGATGATGGTCCCGCCACAGGGCGGCAAAGCCCAGGCAGCGGCGGAAGGCGTCGTTCTGCTCTGCGATCAGCAGGCGCAGCATGTGGTCGCGGGCCTGCTCGGCGGCGGTGTCGGTCTGGTTTGCTTGTGCCATTTGGCGTTCCTTCTTTTGCGACGATCCCGGCCCGGACTTCGCCCTGTGGCCGGTGCCCAA
>NZ_JXYF01000551.1:0-608 GCF_000967735.1 Paracoccus sp. S4493 | reverse complement strand
ATCCTGGAAGGCGCATACGATAAGAAGGCCAGGCCGCTGTGCCAATGCAGCCGTCAGGAACCGGCAATGTATATCGCCAAGGTCGGGAACGAATATATCCTGAAACGAATGCCCGGAACGGGTCATCTTCACGATCCGGTCTGTGAGACATTCGATCCACCCCCGGAACTGTCCGGCCTGGGCCAGGTGAACGGACAGGCCATCGTGACCGACGAGGCGGGCGGCACCATGCTCAAGCTGGATTTTCCGCTATCGGTGAAGGGTGGACGGGCCGCCCCCGTGGCCGATCCGGGAGAGGCCGCATCATCCGCCGTCGCCAGCCCGGCAAAACTGCGCCTGCTGGCCATGCTGCACTACCTTTGGGAAGCCGCAGGTCTGAACAAGTGGCGAAGCACTTACGGCCGCCGCCGCAGCTGGTTCATCATCCACCGTGAGTTGATGGCCGCGGCCGCAAAAGTCAGCACGAAGGCCGGGCCGATTTCGGGCAATCTCTTTGTCCCTCCGCTCTATTCGATCGAGGAAAAGGAAAGGCTCGCCGCCGACCGGCGGCGCTTCCTGCACCGGCTTCAGCCGGTTGCAGGAAAGCCCACACCCCTTGGCATCGTTAT
>NZ_JXYF01000550.1:0-539 GCF_000967735.1 Paracoccus sp. S4493 | reverse complement strand
GCCCCCGGCCATGACCAGGCCGAAGGGGATCGCGGTCAGCACGACCGACAGGATGAACCCGATGACATAGGACCGATAAGTGCCGTGGTCATGGCCGTCGGGGTGATGGACATGGGCTGCGGTCTTGGCATGTGCGGTCTCGGCCATCAGATCATCCCCAGCAGATAGACGAAGGTGAAGACGCCGATCCAGATGACGTCCAGGAAGTGCCAGAACATCGACAGGCAGGTCATCCGCCGGATGTTGGCTCCGGTCAGCCCGTGCCGGGTGATCTGGACCATCAGGGTGACCAGCCACAGGCAGCCGAAGGCCACGTGCAGCCCGTGCGTGCCGACCAGCGCAAAGAAGGACGACAGGAAGGCGGACCGCTGCGGGCCTGTGCCCAGGTGGATCAGGTGGTGGAATTCATAGATCTCGACGGCAAGGAAGGCCAGGCCCAGGACCAGGGTCGCGCCCAGCCACATCATCGCCGGACCCTGCCGGCCCGCCAGCGTGGACAGCATCGCGAACCCGAAGGTCAGCGACGACAGCAGCAGGAA
>NZ_JXYF01000549.1:0-270 GCF_000967735.1 Paracoccus sp. S4493 | reverse complement strand
GAGTTGAACGCCGAGATCGAACAGCAGACCTCCGAGGACACGACCACGGGTGCCCCCGAACCGATGGGCCAGCGCGATGCCGTCAAGGCCGACACCCCGCCGCCCGGTCACGGGACGCCCGCCACGTCGTCGGGCCAGAAGGCCATCGGCGTGTCCGGGACAGGCCGTGACGCAACGGATGCGCCGACGCCCAAATCGGATGCCATCATGGCGATCATCGTGCTGGGCGCCAGCCTGTGGCGGCTGCGCAAGGCGAACGCCCGCGACTGA
>NZ_JXYF01000548.1:0-202 GCF_000967735.1 Paracoccus sp. S4493 | reverse complement strand
CCTGTCGGGCGGCGAACGCAGGCGGGCCGAGATCGCCCGCTGCCTGGCGTCCGATCCGGGCTTCCTGCTGCTGGATGAACCGTTTGCGGGCGTCGATCCCATCGCCGTGGGCGAGATCCGAACCCTGGTCCATGCGCTGAAGTCGCGCGGGATCGGCGTCCTGATCACCGATCACAACGTGCGCGAGACCCTGGGCATCGTC
>NZ_JXYF01000547.1:0-1300 GCF_000967735.1 Paracoccus sp. S4493 | reverse complement strand
ACCCATGCGTCGCCAGCGTCGTAAAGCTCTTGGAGAACAGCTTGCATAGGCTCAGAAATCGCCAAGCGCTTCAGAACGCGCCGGGCGAATTTCACAGAAACAGGATCATCGCCCTCACTGGCTGAGTGAGCCTTCAGTGCCGCCTCAGGCTCGTTTGGGACCTCGACTGCGGCAGCAACTGACTGAACGCCAAGATTTTTGGCAACTTCGCTCAGTTCGTCAACCGAGCCCTCAAACACGAAAAGCTTCATATCTACCCCTTTTTGATCAAGTAAAGCCAAGCATGAAGCTACATATAAGCTTCAGGCTTTCCTTGGCAAGCCTTAAAGTGACTAAAATTCGCTTTTTGGCACTTTTTAGATATCTTAAGCTTATCTGAAGGCTGACGAAGCGTTTGGCTTCGAGGTCTCGATTTAGTTGGGAGCGTGATGGTCCGGTTTTGGTGTGTCGGGAAATCCGGAAACCCCGCAGCGGCAGCCCATTCCACGTTTCGCCCTGGCGGAGGCTGATGGGTCAAAGGCCCTGAGGTGGATCAGCCGCCCTTAGCATAGCCACTGCAACATCGAACAAAAGGCCAGATAGGATCAATTGGCCGGGACATAGGGATCGACCCAGAAGGCACAGAAGCGACGGCCGGTGGTTCCGGTGACCAGCTCGCCCCCTGCCGATGTACAGAACACCCCCGGACGTTTCCCGAACGCCCGTGCATCGCCGCGTCCCTGGATCAGGAGCAGCGCCACGATGCCCAGAACGGCCCCCAGAGCGGCAATCCCCCCAAAGACCGCCAGACCCCCTCCGAAGCTGTAGAGGGCCTGCTGGCGGCCTTTGACGGCTTCCAGGCGCATATGGTTGGCGGCGGCACTGATCTGATCCTCCAGCCCCCTCACGGCCTGTCCTGCGGCCTCCTGGGCGGCGGTAAGGCTGTCGCGGTGCATGCGGCGGGACATCTCGGCCGCGGTGCTGCCGATCTGCCGGTTCTGCTCCAGGGCGTCGATGGTGATCTTCTGGACCGAGGCCCTGAGCTTTGCCGCCTCGGCCTTGGTGGTTGCGGTGGCGGTGAGGTTGCCCACGTCCTGGCGCAGGAGCCGCACCTGGTCGGTCAGATCGGCAATCAGTTCGGCGGGGGATTTGGCAACGGCGCTCATGCGGTGCCCGCCTTCGCGTCCAGCTCGGCCAGCAGTCCGGCAATCTCTTTCTGATCGACCTCCCGGGTAGCGTTCTTGCGCAGGGTGGCCGCCATCCATCTGGCGATCTTCGGATCCTTCAAAGCTTCTGTCGTGACGATGGCGCCGACGATGAT
>NZ_JXYF01000546.1:0-406 GCF_000967735.1 Paracoccus sp. S4493 | reverse complement strand
GGCCCGCGCGCTGGAGGCCTGAGGCGATGACGACCCGGACCCTTGCGCCCTGCGCGGCGCTGATCGCCCTTGCGCTGTGGCTGATGGCCGCGCGCACGCTGCCCCTGCCCGCCCTGCCCTGGGATCCGCAGGCGATGAGCCTGGATCAGATCCGCATGGCCTATGGCCTGATGCCGCGCGGGGTCATCGCGCTGCTGGCGGGGGCGATGCTGGGCCTGTCGGGGGCTATCCTGCAGGTGGTGCTGCGCAACCCGGTGGCCGATCCCACGACGCTTGGCATCAGCGCGGGCGCGCAGCTGGCACTGGTCCTGGCCACGATCCTGTCCCCGACCTTGCTAGAGGGCGGCCGCTGGCCCGTCGCCATGGCGGGCGCGGGTGCCGCGGCGGCGCTGGTGCTGGCCATCGG
>NZ_JXYF01000545.1:0-204 GCF_000967735.1 Paracoccus sp. S4493 | reverse complement strand
AGGCCTCCAGCGCGCGGGCCAGCAGGTCGCCAAAGCGTAGCGCGGCGGGCACCCCGCCAAAGGCGTTCATCCGCGGCAGGTGGTGCACGCGGCCCTGCGCCACCTGCGGCAGGGCCTGCCACAGCCGGCTGCGGGACAGCGCGCCTTGCGCCTGCGGCGGGATGGGGCCGGCGATGACCAGCCGCGCGTCGGGCATGTCGGCCA
>NZ_JXYF01000544.1:0-418 GCF_000967735.1 Paracoccus sp. S4493 | reverse complement strand
CGGGCGTCTGGTGCAGGCGGGGCAGGGTCACGTCGAAGCTGCCGGCGCGGACCGCGAAATGGCTGATCGTGCCCAGATCGGGCGTGTCGAACAGGATCTCGATCCCCGGACCCTGGGGCGAGGGGAAGACCTGCGCGTCGCGCACCGTCCAGTCGTCGGGAAACCGGGGCAGCACGATGCCGGTGGCGGCGCGCATCTCGACCGGGTCCAGGCGGCTGATGCCGGGCTGCGAGGTCATGTCCAGGCGCAGCAGGCTGACCTGATGCGCCGACAGGGCCGCCGTGACCGATGCGGGCGCGGGCGATGCCGCGACGCCTTCGCGCACCGACAGCGGCCCCAGGCCGGCATGGGCCAGCCAGCCCAGCCCCACCAGCAGCGCGGCCGGCACGATGCGCAGGACCCGGCGCAGCTGCGCATC
>NZ_JXYF01000543.1:0-391 GCF_000967735.1 Paracoccus sp. S4493 | reverse complement strand
GTGAAAGCCGTCCGGGCGGGTCGACCAGATCATCTGGTCGACGGAATCGGCGATGGCGTGGAACTTGGCCTCGCTGTCGTGCAGCTGCGCCTCGCGGGTCTGCAGCTCGTGCATGCGGTCGCGCGCCTCGTACTGCCGCGCGCGGGCCTTGAGGGCAGAGCGGACCGCGCGCACCAGTTCCTCCGCGTGCAGCGGTCGCGACAGCACCACCCCGTTCTGCAGCGCGTCGATGCGGGCCTTGGCCCGGTCCGATCGATGCCGCGACGTCCCGTTCGCCAGAACGATGAAGGGAACGTCCGACCAGGACGGCTGATCGGCCAGGGCCTGCTGCAGCAGTCCCTCATCCGCGGCGACCAGGGCCTCCTCGGTGACCAGGGCCACGCCGATGGTC
>NZ_JXYF01000542.1:0-376 GCF_000967735.1 Paracoccus sp. S4493 | reverse complement strand
CCCCTCGGCCCCGCCGAAGCCGCCGATCCGCGTGGGCAGGGGCTGGGCTGCGGGCGCCTCGGTCCGTCCGGCATAGGAGAAGACCGCCGCGACACCGGCGCGGGCAAGCAGGGCGGCCAGGCGGCTGGCCTCGGTCGTGCCGCCCAGCAGCAGGATGCGTCGCATGTCTGACCCTTGGCTGACGATCATCGGGATCACCGAAGATGGACCGGACGGCCTGCCCGGCGCAAGCCTGCGCGCGCTGGCGGCCGCCGAGATCGTCTTCGGCGGCCCGCGCCACCTGGCCCTGGCGGGGGTGGGCGCGCGGGGGCGGGCCTGGCCGGTGCCCTTCGACCTGGCGCCGCTGCTGGCGCTGCGGGGGCGGCGCGTGGCGGCG
>NZ_JXYF01000541.1:0-356 GCF_000967735.1 Paracoccus sp. S4493 | reverse complement strand
GCCCTGCTGGCCGAGGCGGGTGTGCAGACCCCCATCCGCGTCGAGATGCAGATCGGAAACAACCCCATCGCCCAGCAGGTCGGCCAGGTGGTCCAGGCCATGGCGGCCGAGACGGGGTTCGACATCTCTCTGCGCGCGACGGAGTTCGCGACGCTGCTGTCCGAGAACGTCGCCGGCAATTTCGACATGTCGCTGCAGGGCTGGTCGGGCCGGATCGACCCGGATGCCAACATCCACCCCTTCGTCGGGTCGGACGGAGCCAACAACGACCAGCATTACCGCAATGCGGAGATCGATGCCCTGCTGGCACAGGCCCGGTCTGAACCCGACACCGCGGCCCGCAAGGCGCTGTACGA
>NZ_JXYF01000540.1:0-321 GCF_000967735.1 Paracoccus sp. S4493 | reverse complement strand
CCCGCAAGGCGCTGTACGACCAGACTCGCGACATCCTGAAACAGGATCTGCCGCTGATCTATCTGTACCATATCAAGTACTTCTACACGATGCGCCAGGGGATCCAGGGGTTCGAACCCTATGCCGACGGCATCATCCGGCTGCGCGGCGTGTCGGGCTGATCACGGCCGCACGCCCCCGGCGGGGCGCGCGGCTCAGGCGGCGGTCCGTGTCCACAGACCCCGCACGGCCGCGGCGCCGCCGAGCTGTGCCACGCGGATGACGTCGGCCCGCGCGCCCGGTGCCAGCCTGCCGCGATCGTGCAGGCCCACGGCCTGGGCG
>NZ_JXYF01000539.1:0-284 GCF_000967735.1 Paracoccus sp. S4493 | reverse complement strand
GCTGCGCGACCGCTTTCCGACCCGCGTGATCATCTGGCCGGTGGCCGTGCAGGGGGAGGGTTGCGCGCCGCAGGTGACGGCCGCGATCCGGGGCTTCAACGCGTTGGCGCCGGGGGGGGCGATCCCCCGGCCGGACCTGATCATCGTGGCGCGCGGCGGCGGGTCGCTGGAGGATCTGTGGGGCTTCAACGAGGAATCGGTCGTGCGGGCGGCGGCGGAGAGCGCCATCCCCCTGATCTCGGCCGTGGGGCATGAGACGGACACGACGCTGATCGACTTCGCCT
>NZ_JXYF01000538.1:0-1047 GCF_000967735.1 Paracoccus sp. S4493 | reverse complement strand
GGGGCTGTGGCCGACAGGTTGTATTTCAGGCATTTGATGAAGTCGCGCTCGGCCAGGGCGTCCAGCAACTGGTGTTCGCGGTCGTGATCGAACGGAATCCATTGTCCGTTGACGGGCATGACGGCGATTTCGCGGATGTTGCCGTGGCTCGGCTTCGGGCTGAAGGTCGCGATGACGATCAGGTGGCTGTTCGGTGTGGCTTCGATCGTCTCGATCTTGTCGGCCGCGATCCTGTCGAACCGCTTCCCGGTCTCTTCGTCCAGAAACATCGGATAGTCCGGCAGATGCTTGAGGATCAGCTTTCGACCGTAGGTCGAAGGCTCATAGCCTTTGTATTCTGCGATAACGATGCCAAGGGGTGTGGGCTTTCCTGCAACCGGCTGAAGCCGGTGCAGGAAGCGCCGCCGGTCGGCCGCGAGCCTTTCCTTGTCCTCGATGGAATAGAGCGGCGGGACAAAGAGGTTGCCCGAGATCGGCCCGGCCTTCGTGCTGACTTTTGCGGCGGCGGCCATCAATTCACGGTGGATGATGAACCAGCTGCGGCGGCGGCCGAAGCTATTCCTCCACCTGTTCAAACCCGCGGCTTCCCAAAGGTAGTGCAGCATGGCCAGCAAACGCAGTTTTGCCGGGCTGGCGACGGCGGATGATGCGGCCTCTCCCGGATCGGCCACGGGGGCGGCCCGCCCGCCCTTCACCGATAGCGGAAAATCCAGCTTGAGCATCGTGCCGCCCGCCTCGTCGGTCACGATGGCCTGTCCGTTCACTTGGCCCAAGCCGGACAGTTCCGGGGGTGGATCGAAGGTCTCACAAACCGGATCGTGAAGATGGCCCGTTCCGGGCATCCGCTTCAAAATATATTCGTTTCCGACCTTGGCGATATACATTGCCGGTTCCTGACGGCTGCATTGGCACAGCGGCCTGGCCTTCTTATCGTATGCGCCTTCCAGGATTCGTTGCAAACCTTCGGTCGATGCGCTGAAACGCGAATGACCGAGGCGATAAGTGTTTTCGGCTGCCATAATGCTCTCCTTCAATAAGAAAGAGAAT
>NZ_JXYF01000537.1:0-294 GCF_000967735.1 Paracoccus sp. S4493 | reverse complement strand
CCTGCCGCGACAGCCGGTCCGCCGCGGCCTGCAGGAAATGCCGGAACAGCGCCGGGATGTCGTCGCGCCGCGCCGACAGGGGCGGCACCGACAGGCGGGCACGGGCCAGCCGGAAATACAGGCCCGGATGCATCCGCCCCTGCGGATCGTCCGGGGCCGTGGCCAGCAGCTGCAACGCCAGCGGGCGCGGGGCGGCGGCCCCCGCGGGCCAGTATTCGCCGGCCTCGACCAGGCTCAGCAGGCGGGCCTGCAGGTGCTGGGGCAGGGCGGGCGCGTCCTCCAGGCACAGCACGC
>NZ_JXYF01000536.1:0-1158 GCF_000967735.1 Paracoccus sp. S4493 | reverse complement strand
AGGGACGAGATGGGCGGGGCAGGGCGCCCAGGACCGGTGTGCGGGGGGATGGCTCGGGACGAGACATTCACCCGTGCAGCGCAGCCGGGCGCATCGCCCCGACCAGCTCGGGTGGAGGCCGGTCTTGCCGGCCGGAACCGGGGGCGCGGCCCGAAGGGGACGCCCGGATCAGTCAGAGGAACAGCGCGGAAATCTGCATCAGCATGCCGAGACCAATAAGCATCAGAATGAGTTGCCAGAAGCTACCTCCTGATTTTTCCTTAGCGGGAAAACACACCTCGTTCCTAATTCTCCCGCAAAACTCACAAGGCGAAGGTAAGTCAGACGTTGAGGCACATAGGGGACAACAGTATTTCATGACAATCTCGCTCTTTGTTGGCTATTTTCTAATCTAAAAGCACTGCTTACTATCGACTATTCTGCTTATCTGGCATGACGCACTTGCCCGTCCCGGTTGGGTCCACCTTGAACCGCAAGCCTGCCCCGGTGACAATTCTCTTGAGAATATCCGGTTTTATCATCGCTGCATCGTTGAGAACGACGGCAAGACTGCCTGTGTTCTTCTTGGCTTCTTTACTGAAAATTGGCCCATAGTCCCTGCTATCGAGATAAAGATTGAATATCTCATAATCGTTATTCTTAGCGCATGAAACCATGAATGCGGCAATGTAAAGTATTCCTTCGGCAATTTCGTGGTTGCGGGGAAGGTCGTTGTCTCGCAAATAATCATAACAAAAGTTCTTCGCGCCGTTTATTGCGAGACGCATTTCATCTTCTCCATCGGAAAGCCCCCCGACAGACTTTATATAATCGACCCATTGAAAATGGTTCATTCCTTGGACCTTTCAATCCCTCACTTTACAATATCATTTCCCATGAAAGACGCCAATGTCATTACCAGATGTAGCTTCTTTTATATTCAAGTCCGAACAGAGAACAATACGCCGTGCCGAGCGATTATTTTGACTTGCCTGGGATACCAGGCAAGTCAAATTCTTCGGGTGCCCACAGCCACGGTGGATAGACGCCATCGGCGGCGATCTTTTGCAGCGCGGTAAACTCCTCCTCCCCGAGGTCATGATTGGGGGCGAACATTGCGACAGGCGTTCCGGTATCCAGCAGCAGGGCATTGGCGACGGGGGCTGTGGCCGACAGGTT
>NZ_JXYF01000535.1:0-266 GCF_000967735.1 Paracoccus sp. S4493 | reverse complement strand
CGCGCGCGCTCTTGCCTGGGGTTCAAAGGGGAATGCAGTTGCCCCTTTGCCCACACAAACGCGCAGCGTTTGTATAAGTGGGCACTTCGTGTCTTGCACCCTACGCTCTGGGCATCCAGACTTGCAACCATTGAGCGACCACAGGATTTCAAAATGCCCAGGACCATTGACCAGCAGATCGCCGAGGCACAGGCCAAGCTGAACCGCCTCAAGACCCGACAGAAGGCCAGCGACACCCGCCGCAAGATCATCGTCGGCGCCATCGT
>NZ_JXYF01000534.1:0-480 GCF_000967735.1 Paracoccus sp. S4493 | reverse complement strand
CCCTGCGCGCGGCGCAGGTCACGCCGGGCGGGTCCGGCGGGGCCGCGGGGGACGTGGCGCTGGATTGGCTGCGCCCCGACGGGCTGCGTGCCGAGCTGACCGCGCCGCAGGGCGGGTTGCTGGACGGGCTGGTGCGGCTGGAGGGCGGCGTGCGCATGACCACCAGCAGCGGCTGGCAGCTGGACACGCCGCAGATCGACGCGCGGACCGATACGTCGGTCCTCCAGGCCGACCGCGGGGTCGAGGCGCAGGCGCCCTTTGGCCGCATCACCGCGGGCCGCATGCGGCTGGCCCCTGCTGCGACCGATGCCGATGCCGGGGCCGCCGCCGGCGATTCGGCGGGCGACGGGGCCGCAGTCTTGAATTTCTCGGACGGCGTGCGTCTGATATACCAACCCTGACACCGGGCCGCTTTCCGCCCGAAGCCCTATCGAGGACCCGATGACCCTTCGCCCCCTGCTGATCGCGCTGGCGCTGGCC
>NZ_JXYF01000533.1:0-232 GCF_000967735.1 Paracoccus sp. S4493 | reverse complement strand
ACACCGATCGGCTGTGGCTGTTCGGCGACCAGACCGCGATGCCCGCCATCACCCGCATGCTGGCCGAGACGCGCGGCACGGCCTGCGCCGTCCTGTGCTGTGACGCGGCCGACTTGGGCGCGCTGGCGGATGATCCGCGGGTCACGCGCTGCGACGACCTGATGGCCGCGCTTGTGGCGATGCCGGACCCCGCGGGCGGGCATGTCTGGTTCGCGGCCGACGCGGCGCGCGC
>NZ_JXYF01000532.1:0-2410 GCF_000967735.1 Paracoccus sp. S4493 | reverse complement strand
CACTTGGGGAATGTATGCTAGGATTAGTTGGCAACCCACCATCAATGTCCAAACGGTAAAATATATTTTTTAGTTATTAAATAGTGCATGATCGTCTTCAGCAAGGTAAGGTATAACTTGGCATAGCATACTATGAAAGGTTATTAAGTGGCATTGACTGATTGTGGAGCAGCGGGTAATTTTAAGAGTCTTACGGAGCAGGACATTGCACAAGCATCCCAGGCAGAAATAATTTTTGCAATGCTGACTGCGCTCTACCCTGAATGCAAAGGGCATGTCGGTGATCTATTAGAATATGCGCTGTGCGATCTGCGCCATTTTTCAGATAAGCACCAGCTATCTTTCGCAAGCACCGACCAAGCCGCCCATCAAACATACCTTTCGGAACGATGACCTGAGTACCCCGCTCCACCTCATCGGCGGCGATCTTCTGACATGAGTAACATTGAGCTTTAGTTGGCCGGTGCGGCAGGGTCCAAGACCCCTACCGCACCGGCCCGGCGCTTGCGCGCCGCAGCACGGCCTTACGGCCATGCGGACCTAGACGGTAGGATATTCGTTTGCTAATATCAGGGATATGCAACCGGGGATATTCGATGCCGCTCTACATCCGTGACGACAAGGTTGATGCTCTTGCAGAGCAGGTCATGCGCCTCACTGGTGCGAAGACCAAAACAGACGCAGTGCGAGACGCGCTACAGGCGGCGCTTGATGCGAAGCTGAACCAAACCTCGATCTTCGATAGAATCAAGCCTTTGCAATCTCGTGTCGCAGACCTTGGTGCAGTGAATCCAGACTTCGACATGAAGAAATTTAGTGATGAAATGTGGGGTGACACCTGATGTTTTTGGACGCGTCCGTGATCGTTGCAATCCTGGGCGACGAACCAGATGCCACGGCCCATCTTCAGCACATCGAGGGTTTTCAGGGGCAGCTTTACTGCTCACCGCTGGCGCGGTTCGAAGCATCGCTTGCCATCGCTCGACGCCTTGAAGGGGACACGGGCCGAAATGCTGAAACGCACGAACGTGCCGAACGGATCGTCAATGACTTCCTGGACGTCATAGGCGCGCGAGATATTCACATAACGGGAGGCATTGGACGCTTGGCACAAGAAGCCGCGCGAACCTACGGGAAGACCGTGAACCATCCGGCTCAGTTGAACTTTGGCGACTGCTTTGCCTACGCTTGCGCTAAAGCCTATCATGTCAAGTTGCTCTACAAGGGCAACGATTTTTCGCAAACGGATCTCAAGTGACAAAACGCTGATTCTGTGATAGCCACTTCATCCTATTGCGCCACGTATTTTTTTTTGTGAAAAAGATTGTCGCAAAGGAGATGAAGAATGGGTTATTCTCAGAATGGCGCTGCGTTCTTTTACTGGGCGCACAAGCGCCGCAAGACGGCTGACGAAGCGCGCCGCGTTGCGGGCAAAGTCAGCTCACTTTCCGATGGCATGGTGGTTTTCCTATTCATCGTGTTGTGCGGTTTGATTGGCGCTGCGGTTCACGCATTCAATTATGTAATGTTCCATGCGGCTAGGCTTATAAGTCTAACTATAGACTTACTACCGTTAATCCCTTAAGGGAGCCGCGGCAATAAATTGAAGTAATCTCATAGATAAAAAGCAGAGACATTCTCTAATTAGACTTAAAAGGCCGCCAAATGGGCGGCCTTTCGGATTAATTGATAAAGCAATGGTGCAATATTTACTTTTTTTACGTTGTCAGGATCAAAATGGCGACGTACAGTGCGCCGAATGCAAACATTGCCCCCCAGAAGCGAAAAATAGCACCGGCTAACTTTAAGTCTTGAAAGTCTTTAGGGCTAAGTTCTACCAAGACTGCAATAAAGGCACCAATAAGTGCAGATGAAACGCCTAAGAACCCCGCGGTTTTTGTGCGTAGTTCAATAATAATTTTATTGGCGGCAATCCAACTGTCCCCTTTGTAATCTAGATATAATAGAACGCCAATTACTATAAGCATCGGTATCAATACGGCAAGGATTTCCCATGGGTCGTATTCAGCAGGGTTGTTTTTTTTAGGGGCTGCATTTACCGGGATTTTAACTTTGATCGGTTGAGCCGCTATCTTGGGCTGCTGAGAATTCAAATTTAATTGCGATGCCTTATTATCTTTATTTATATTCAGAGTTTTAACTGCCTGTTGGGTTAACCCCTCTTTTCCATGTTTAGTATAATCAGGGCTTATGTCGGAAGGTAAATTGCCGCCAGCATCTTCTTTATTCATGCGCCACCTTTTTTACATCAATGTGTTCTTTAGTAAAATCTAGTGAGGTGGCAACTAGAATGACTTCCAGTGTTTCAAAAACCTTGAAAACGTGCTTTGGCGGCGTCCCTCGCGTTGGTCGGTCTAGGGCTGATCGCCCTGGACCGCCCGCCCCGAGG
>NZ_JXYF01000531.1:0-553 GCF_000967735.1 Paracoccus sp. S4493 | reverse complement strand
GCAGGCCGATCGCGCTGACCAGCGTCGCGAACATCCACGCGAACCCGTCCATCCGCAGCGACAGCGACAGCCCCGCCGACGGTACCCAGTCCAGCGATGCGCGCAGCACCTCGCCCGACATCACGGGTCCCCCCAGCCCCGCCGACAGCGCGATTCCGGCCAGCATCGTGATGCCCGCCAGAATCCCCGCCGCGCGCCCCGAGACGCTGATCAGCAGAAGCGCGGACAGGAAGGGCAGGACCGCCAGCAGCACCAGAAGGTTCTGCTGCGCAAGGGCGGTGGGGGTGATCATCAAGGGCGGTCCTTCGCTGGGGCGGCATGCAGGGCGGGGCAGGATCCCAGGCGGGATCATGCGGGCGTCGGGGGAATGCGGCAAGATGCGGGTGATGACGGGACGGCGCATGCGATGCGGCCGTGCCGCGGCACGATCCGTCCGGGATCACCTCTGTGGGGGCGGCCGCGGAGCCATCGGCCGCGGGTCAGGACAGCAGGCGTCCGCGGGCGCGGGTCAGGCCAGCGGAGGGCCGCGGGCGCGGGCAGGGCCGGCGACGCC
>NZ_JXYF01000530.1:0-425 GCF_000967735.1 Paracoccus sp. S4493 | reverse complement strand
GTCGCCTTCCAGCTGGCCCGGATCGAGGTCGACAACACCGTCATCCATGCCCCCGCCGACGGCAGCCTGGGCCAGATCGCCGTCCATGTCGGCCAGTACGTGACCCCCGGCACCGCGCTGGTCCCCCATGTCGGCACCGACCTGTGGGTCATCGCCAACTTTCGCGAAACCGCGATGCGGGGCCTGGCGCCGGGTTCCCCGGTCAGCTTCACCGTGGACGCGCTGCAGGACCGCCGGTTCACCGGTCAGGTCGAATCGCTGTCGCCCGCGACCGCATCGGAATTCAGCCTGATGGCGGGCACCGCAAGCGCCGGCAACTTCACCAAGATCGCCCAGCGCCTGCCGGTGCGCATCACCATCGATCCCGACCAGGACCGCGCCGCCCTGCGCCCCGGCATGTCTGTCGTGGTCCGCGCCGGGTCCTG
>NZ_JXYF01000529.1:0-290 GCF_000967735.1 Paracoccus sp. S4493 | reverse complement strand
GCTGTTCAGGCCAAGCGCGCCGACCAGCATGGTGATCAGGGCGATCACCCATGCAAAGACGGGCCGGTGAATGAAGAAACGTGCCATGCGCGATTACTCCGTCGCGCCGGCGGGGGCGGCATCCGCCTCCGCGGGGGCTGCGTCGGCGGGGCCGGTGTCGGTTCCCGCGTCGGCCGCGGCTGCGTCGGGGGCCGTGTCGGCGGAGGCCGCATCCGTGGGCGCTGCATCCGTGGGGGCTGCATCGGCGGGGGGGGCCTGGGGGGGGGGCCGTTCGCGCACGCCGCCCGGTT
>NZ_JXYF01000528.1:0-201 GCF_000967735.1 Paracoccus sp. S4493 | reverse complement strand
GGCGGCCAGGCCGCGCGTCTTGAAGATCCGCGCATGGCACAGCCATTTATCTAGCCGAAGGCCGGCGGCGGCCTCGGTCAAGTTAGGTCTTGTCCTTCAGCTGGGCTAGGATCGCAAAGGGGCTGTCCGGATCGGCCTTCTTCTCGGGACGAGAGGAGAAGGTCTGGGGAGCCTGGTGCGACGGCTTGCCGCCCTTCTTGG
>NZ_JXYF01000527.1:0-270 GCF_000967735.1 Paracoccus sp. S4493 | reverse complement strand
CCGCGTGGGCGAGTTGCACGAGGCGACCGCCGTGGCCGAGGCGCGCCGCTATGGCGCGGTGCTGGCCAGCCACGACGACACCACCGCGCCCCAGGTCGCGGTCAGCGCGGCACATGGCTGTCATTTCGCGGAATTCCCCACCACGGTGGATGCCGCGCAGGCCTGCCGCGACCACGACATCCGCGTGATGATGGGCGCGCCCAACCTGATCCGCGGCGGATCGCACAGCGGCAATGTCGCGGCCAGCGACCTGGCGCGGGCCGACCTGCT
>NZ_JXYF01000526.1:0-444 GCF_000967735.1 Paracoccus sp. S4493 | reverse complement strand
CCCCGCCGCTGTTCTTGGCGACCAGATGGGTGATGCCATGCGCCGCCATCAGCGCCCGGTCGCCCGCCACGGTGAAGGGGCCGCGGGCCAGAACGACCTGCGCGCCGGGCAAGGGGAGCGCATCCGGCGCATCGACCAGCCGCAACAGCCAGCGATGCGGCAGGAGGGCGAAGGGCGCCAGGGTCTGCTTGCCGATGGCCAGGAACACCCCGGTCGGCGCGCAAGGCAGCGCCGCGACCGCGCCCGCAATGTCCGGGACGCGGCTCCAGCCCGGATCGACCGGCCAGGCGGGGCGGCGCAGCATCAGCATCGGCACGCCGCCCGCGCGGCAGGCCAAATCCGTGTTGCGGCTGATCTGCGCGGCAAAGGGATGGGTCGCATCAATGACCGCGCCGATGTCCTGGTCCCGCAGGTAACGCGCCATCCCCTCGGCCCCGCCGAAGC
>NZ_JXYF01000525.1:0-225 GCF_000967735.1 Paracoccus sp. S4493 | reverse complement strand
TGCAGCTTCCCGTCCCGCGCAGCTTTGCGATCCCTGCCGACACCGTCCGCATGATTGCCCAGGGACGGCGCATCCAGCCCGACGCCCTGTTGGACATCTTTGCGGGCAGCGGCTTGGTCAGCGTGCGCCCCTCGGCCGCGATGCCGGAATGGGGCGGGCCCGGAAGCGTCCTGAACGTCGGCATCAACGATGCGCTGCACGCACGGCTGGCCGAGGTGATCGGGC
>NZ_JXYF01000524.1:0-1294 GCF_000967735.1 Paracoccus sp. S4493 | reverse complement strand
GCAGCGCGGCCGCCCCCACGGGCAGCAGCGGACCCCACCGGCCGGTGCTGCCGCCCAAGGCGCCAAGCGCGCGCATCGCGGCCAGCATGTGCGCCGGCATGACCTGTTCCCACCCGCCGGCGGACGGCCCGCGACGGTCCAGCCACCAGGCCAGCGCCAGAAGCGGCACCAGACCCGCCAGCCACCACGGCCGCAGCAGCAGCGCGCCGGTCATTCCCGCCTCCGGATCGCGGCCAGCATCAGGCAGGCGACGCACAGCATCGCGGGCCAGATCCACAGCGACCGCCAATAGCGCAGCGGCGGCCGTTCGCCCGGGCTAGGCTCCAGCCGGTCCAGCGCCTGCGCCATCGCGGTCAGGTCGGCGGTGTCGCGCACGCGAAACAGCGCGCCCCCCGCGGTTTCGGCCACCGCGCGCAGGGTCGCCACGTCGACCGCGTCGCGGGCGGTGGGGCGGGTCTCCAGGTCCTCGGGGCCCAGGGCGATGGTGTGGATGCGCAGCCCGTGCGACGCCGCCAGGCGCGCCGCGTCCACCGCCAGCACGCTGCCCGAGGTGTCGACCCCGTCCGACAGCAGCACCACGACCCGGCCGGGTGACGTGCTGTCCTGCAGCCTGCGGATCGCCAGACCCAGGCCGTCGGCGATGGCCGTGCCGCGGCCCGACACGCCGATCTGCGCCTCGTCGATGGCCTGCACGACGGCGTTCAGATCGAAGGTCAGCGGCGCCGCGACATAGGCGCGTCCGCCGAAGATCACCAGGCCGATCCGGTCGCCCGTCCGGCTTTGCACAAAGGCGCGGGCCGTGCGCTTGACCGCGTCCAGGCGGCTGATGGGCTGACCGTCCAGGGTGAAATCGGCCTGTTCCATGCTGCCCGACAGGTCCAGTGCCAGGACGATGTCCCGCCCGCTGGCGGGAACCACCTGGGCCTGGCGTTCCACCTGCGGTCCCGCCAGGGCGATGACAAGCAGCACCCAGGCCGCGGCCGCCAGCCACGGGGCGCGGTGCAGCGGCGGCAGGCTGCCAGGCGTGGCATGGGGCAACAGGTGGTCGGGCACGTCCAGCGCGGCACGGGGCCGGACCACCGGCGGCAGAAGCCAGCGCAGCAACAGCGGCAGCGGCAGCAGCGCCAGCAGCCAGGGTGTGGCCAGGCTCATCTGCGCCACAGGCGGCGCAGGCGGGCGCCGCGGGTGATCGCCTCGATCCGGCGGTCGGACGGTGGCGGTGCCGCGCCATAGGCGGCCGGGCGCAGCGCCGCCGGCAGATGACCCAGCAGGCGGGCGATGGCCAGCAGGCGGT
>NZ_JXYF01000523.1:0-348 GCF_000967735.1 Paracoccus sp. S4493 | reverse complement strand
CCCGCCCGCATTGATGCGCGCCGCCTGGTCGACCGCGCGGTGGTCCATCCAGACGATGATGTCGCGGTCGGGATGGGCGGGGTCGCCCACGCCCAGGGGCGTATCGCCCACCACCACCAGCGAACAGGTGGCGTCGAACCCGATGCCTGCCACGCGGGCCGGGTCGATCCCGGCCTGGGCCACCGCGGCGCGGGTCGCGGCGCAGACCGCGTCCCAGACCTGCGCGCTGGACTGTTCGGCGATCACCCCGTCGGGGCGGTGCATGGCGATGTCGCATTTCCCGGTGCCAAGCGCGGCGCCCGTGGCGTCGAACACGCCCGCCCGCGCCGATCCGGTGCCGACGTCGAT
>NZ_JXYF01000522.1:0-314 GCF_000967735.1 Paracoccus sp. S4493 | reverse complement strand
GCGCATCAATGCGGGCGGGCACGATGTCCTGCGCTATGTCGGCGGGCGCATCTCTCCCGAGATGGAGACGCCCAAGCTGCTGTGGCTGCGCGAGAACCGGCCCCAGGTCTTTGACGCGGCGCGCCATTTCTTCGACCTGACCGATTTTTTGACCTGGAAGGCCACGGACAGCACCGCGCGGTCGACCTGCACGGTGACCTGCAAATGGACCTATCTGGCGCATGAGGGCCGGTGGGACGGCGATTACTTCCGCGCCATCGGCCTGGGCGTGCTGGCCGACGAAGGCTTCGCGCGCATCGGCACGCAGGTCGTGC
>NZ_JXYF01000521.1:0-209 GCF_000967735.1 Paracoccus sp. S4493 | reverse complement strand
CGAGGCCGCCTTCGCCCGCGAGGCGGGCGATCCGTCCGTCGAGGTTACCGCACGCCGCACCAGCCTGCGCACCCAGGAATGGGAGACGATCCAGTCCACGCTGCGCGATTGCGACTTCAACATCTCGGAAGCCGCGCGGCGGATGGGCATGCATCGGCGCACCCTGGCGCGCAAGCTTGCCAAGCGGCAGATGGGCTGATGGGCTGATG
>NZ_JXYF01000520.1:0-298 GCF_000967735.1 Paracoccus sp. S4493 | reverse complement strand
CCCCCGCCCCGTCTGAGGTCAGATCAGGGTCTTCTGCTCGGGCGGCGCTGGCTTGCGGCGCTTGGGCTTCTCGGGGGCCGCGTCGGGGCGCACGGCCACGCGGCGGTCGCCCGCGAATTGCAGCTTCATCCGCGGGGTCCGAGCTGCGACTTCGGGCGTGGTGATCAGCCCGCCCTCCGGGTCGCGCAGGATCACGAAGCCGCGCCGCAGCGTCTGTTCGTGCCCCAGGGACAGCCGCATCCGGTCCAGCCGAACCAGCGCATCCTGCCGCTGACGGCGGATGCGGGCCATCGCCGCC
>NZ_JXYF01000519.1:0-700 GCF_000967735.1 Paracoccus sp. S4493 | reverse complement strand
CGGCGATGGACAGCAGGTCGCCGGAATGGATCTTCTGCTCATACTCCTGCGCCCGGCGCGACCACATCGCGCGCTTGACGCGGGCCTTGCCCTTCAGGGTCTCCAGCGCGCGGTCGATCAGGTCGGGGGTCGACAGGCTGCGCATGCCGATCTCGCTGGCGCGGGCGGTGGGCACGCGCAGGGTCATCTTGTCCTTGTCGAACGAGATCACGAACATCTCCAGCCGCAGGCCCGCGACCTCCTGTTCCTCGATCGAGACGATACGACCGACCCCATGGGCCGGATAGACAACAAAGTCATCGGGGCGGAATTCGTTCTTCTTCGATTTCGACATCTGGCTTCCTCTGACATGCGCCCGCGAGACGGGCACAAAGGGCCGCAGGGGGGCAAGGCCACCCTCGGTCCGTTTTCGATCATGTTTGACGACCCCTGCCTGCAGTCGGCACGGATCCGGCAGTGTGGGATGCGACACAGTCCTGTTGACAAGCAGCAGCACAAGGCGCGACATAAGGGACTATAACACAAAAATGACGCCAAAAAAAGCACCGCCTTTCGGGCGGCGCATCGGCATTGTCCAGGCTTTTAATGGCGACGAAACAGGGCCTTGCAAGCCCTGCCCGGTCGAATCAATCGCCTTCGCCGGGCGTTTCCGAGAAATACTTTTCCAGCTTGCCTTCCTGACCGTCCATCTCGGCGGCGG
>NZ_JXYF01000518.1:0-238 GCF_000967735.1 Paracoccus sp. S4493 | reverse complement strand
CGACCTGCTGTCCATCGCCGAGGTCGTGCGCGACCTGCACCGCTGCGACGATCAGCGCGAACAGTCCTATTCCGAGCGTCAGCTGTACGAGGCAGCCCTTGACCGCCTGACCCGCGAAGTCGCGGCCGTCGGCGGTTTGGACGAAGGCGGTGCGCAGAAGCGGGTGGGCGAGGTTCTGCTGACCCGCGCCGCCTGACCGCTGACCACGACGACCCCAAGGGCGCCCCGACCGGGCGCC
>NZ_JXYF01000517.1:0-239 GCF_000967735.1 Paracoccus sp. S4493 | reverse complement strand
GCTGGTCGAGGACGAGGCGGGTCTCAGCCTGCTGATCTGGGGGTCCGAGCTGCGCCTGACGCGCCAGGCCGATGCGTTGCGCATCGACCTTCTGGCGCCCGAGGACCGGCTGGTCGGCATCCTGCGCGACAGCGCGACCGAGATCCTGGCCGAGGCGGGGGTCGAGGTCGCGTGGGACGATGTCGATGCGGGCGCGCTGGCACCGGGGCTTGCGCTGCTGCGGGTGGCGGGGGTGTCGC
>NZ_JXYF01000516.1:0-353 GCF_000967735.1 Paracoccus sp. S4493 | reverse complement strand
CCGCCTCGTCCTCGACCAGCGGGGCCTCCCACATCGCGGCCCGCGCCTTCAGCGCCGCGACCGCGGCCCCGCTGGCACGGGGGATCAGGCCGGTTCCGTGATGACTGCGCAGATGCGACATGGGCAGGGTCCGTGGCTGGAAAGTCAAAAAGTCGGAAATATGAATTCGACAGCCGGATTGGCAGATTGACGAATCTGACAGAAAAGATCAGATACGCCCAAACGTGTCAATCCAGCAGGCCATCATGTCCGTAGAGCCCCGTATCTTCCTTCTGGCCGGTGCCAGCCTTCTTGCCCTGTCGTCCGGCGTGGCCTGGTCCCAGCAGGCCGCGGAGCCGATCCTGCTGGACGAG
>NZ_JXYF01000515.1:0-349 GCF_000967735.1 Paracoccus sp. S4493 | reverse complement strand
CCTGCGCATGGCGCAGACGGTGTTCATGACGCGCGACCGCGACATGGCCCGCCGCCTGATGGAGCAGAAGGTCACCATCCGCAACCTGGAACGCCAGTCCGCGCAGCGCCACCTGATCCGCCTGCGCGAAGGACAGACCGAAAGCCGCGAGACGTCGTCCCTGCATCTGGACCTGCTGCGCGATCTCAAGCGCATCAACGCCCATGCGGTCTCGGTCGCCCATCCGATCCTGCAGGACGAAGGGCTGCTGATCGAAAGCCGGTTGCGCGGCAGCTAGGCCCGGGGCGCGCGCCAGCCCGCACCGTCGTGGATGCCGGTCAGGTGCAGGTCCGCGTCCAGCAGGATCAGG
>NZ_JXYF01000514.1:0-691 GCF_000967735.1 Paracoccus sp. S4493 | reverse complement strand
GGGCCTGCGCCTCGGTCAGGGTAAAGGGCATCACCCCCTGCGGTTTGATGCGGCGCGTGGGGCCGGTGTCGGTGACGACCGGCGTTGCGCAGAAGGGGCAGGCGCTGGCGTGATGGTCGGCGTCCAGATCGACCTGTGCCCCGCAGTTCGGACAGGACAGGGTGCGGACGGTCTGCACGATGTCCGCGGCACCCTGAGACAGATCCAGCCCCTCGGCCAGGGGAATCTCGCGAAGCGCGGGGCCCGGCGCGCGCGGGCCCTCGGACCATTGCAGGGCGGGGTCGGCGCTGCTGTCATCGGCCTTGCGCCCGGGCGCGCGGGCGGGGCCGGGGCCGATGGTTTGCCGGTGGCCGCACCAGTCGCAGACAAGCTCCTGCTGGCCGGGGCGAAAGGTCAGGCTGGCTCCGCATTGTCCGCAGGGAAAGCGGTGTTCGGCCGGGATCATCCGGTCCTCAGCGCGGCAGGGGCGGCGGCGTCGCACCAAGGATGGTGGCCAATGCCGGGACCTGACCGGCCTCCAGCCATCCATCCTGGCCTTCGGTCCAGACCAGCGTGGCAGGGGTCAGGCGCCCCTCGGCCACAAGCGGCGGCAGGTCGGATTGCGCAAAGGGCCCCGAGGCCGCGCCGTCGATGGCCACATGCCAGCGCGGTGCCGTGCCGCCGGGCAGGGGCGGCGGGGCCGCAGGCGGCG
>NZ_JXYF01000513.1:0-706 GCF_000967735.1 Paracoccus sp. S4493 | reverse complement strand
CACGCCGTCCTCGGACCAGGGTCCGCCCGCGCCCCGTCGGCGCGGCTGGAGGCCATGGCCAGATCGGATTCTGCCCGCGTCGCGGCGCGCGCGGCCTCGGACAGCAGGCGCTCGGCCTCGCGGCGCGCATCGCGGGCCGACTTCTCGACCTCGGCGGCCTGGGCCAGATCGGCGCGGGCCGCCTCATGGGTCTCGCGGGCCTCCTCGGCGCGGGCCTCGGCACGCTCGGCCTGTTCGGTCACATGGGCCAGCTCGTTGACCTTCTGCAGATGCAGCGCAGCCGAGGACAGCGCCTGCCCCGCCATCACCCGCAGCCCGTCCCACCGAAACAGGTCGCCCTCGGGCGTCACCAGCCGCTGTCCCGCCGACAGCATCGGCTGCAGCGAGGCCCCCTGGCCTGCGTCCAGCACCAGCCCCGTCTGCGACAGCCGCCGCGCCAGCAGATCCGGGCCGCGCACATGCGGTGCCAGCGGCACGGCGCCGTCGGGCAAGGGCTGCGGATCGTCCCAGCCCGGCAGGTCGTGCCAGCCCGACCCGTCGCCGCCCACGCCCGCACGCAGATCGTCGCCCAGGGCGGCCCCGAATGCGGCCTCGTGCCCCCGCGCGACGGCCACCTGATCCAGCAGCGTGGCACCCCCGGAGCGCCCGCGATCGACCAGCCGCTGCAGGGCGGTGCGTTCGGCGGCAAGGGCCGCGGCCTCGCCCT
>NZ_JXYF01000512.1:0-3338 GCF_000967735.1 Paracoccus sp. S4493 | reverse complement strand
GGGGTTCAGACGCCGCTTACTGAAAAGCGCACCAAGCCGATCATGGCGCAGATCGCCCAAGCATTGACGCCCCTGCCCCGGCATGCCTGCCGATCGATCACCTTTGACCGTGGTTCCGAGTTCATCGATTGGCCGCATCTGCAGGCGGAGGTGGGCGCCCAAACCTGGTTCTGCGAGGCGCAGTCACCGTGGCAGAAAGGCGCCGTCGAGAACGCCAACAAGCGTCTCAGACGATGGCTCTGCCGCGACACCGATCCGAACACGCTTTCCCAGGAGGAGCTCCGTCAGCTCTGCGCGGGCCTCAATGCCACGCCGCGCAAGTGCCTCGGCTTCCGAACGCCTGCCGAGGTGTTCAAGGCTAACATACTCGGACGCGGCTACAGACGGGAGAAACTCTCCCGGCAACCATTGTCGCATTTGGGCTAGCGCTTCCAAGAGGTGGGTTCTTGAGGACATCCTCTCGGCATTGCATGTCACCGTAACGATGAGGCCCTAAAGATCATCCTGTCGAAGCCATTTTCTACTCCTCGACCACCGGCACGTCCTGTTTGCCCCAAAACTTCTGATACATAGGGCCGTGACTTTCAGGTTGCTGGCCCTTTTCTGGCTTTGTCATCATGAGTGGCAGCGGCGCAGGGAGGTCTGGGCCGACGACTATAGCCTCCCCCTGCGCAAGCGAAGGGATGAACGCCGCGGCGCTCTTATCAAGATCACCACAGGCCTTCTCTATAGTCTCCCTGTCACGCTCGTTGGTTAGCCGATGGACGAACAATGTGCCAAGCTGGCTGAGCACGTCTTGGGGTACATCGCGGGGTCGTTGCGTGGCTATCACCGTGGTGAGGCCGTACTTTCGGCCTTCCTTTGCGATCAAGCCGAAAGCATCAAGCGAGACATGGTTCTGCTCGTCGCCTACTGACCTGCCAATAAATTGGTGGGCTTCATCTAGGAAACACACCAGGGGGCACTCCCGAAACCGCCCCTTCCGCGCCAGACTCAGCAGGTAACGCCCAAGCGTATTTAGGAGGAGTTCGCGGGTGTTGTGCTTGAAGCTGACATTCTCGAAGGAAAGCACCATGGCGCTTTCACTTGGGTCAGCTAAGAACTTCTCGATCTCAGCTGAGACGTCCAACCCATCTTCTGAAAAAATGCAGGCCAACTCCGGTGACGAAAGGAACGTCTCAATTCGAATGATCAAGGTATTGCAATAACCGATAGTGGCAGGGTCGAGAATACCGAAGTTCATGGCGTCATTGCCAACCGGGCGAACACATTCATTGCGCACTTGCCGGGACAATACACGAAAATCGAAGTCGCATTGCTCGGCGGCGAGTTGCTCGGCGAGGAGCAACTCTGCCCTACCAAATGCAACTCGACTTTGATTTGCCTTCTCAATAGAGCCCTGTTCTTCGATAACAACGTGCCCGAATGGGGCCTCTTCATGTCGAATGAGTACTTTGGTTCTGTTACCTCCCACCTCTTGAGTGAACCGATGAGGGTCATCGCGCAGAGCCTTCGACATACGAAGGCTCTTTGTTGCACCTCGAAGCATGGGACCTTGGCTTTGGCCTGTCGGCGTCAATAGTGCATGAAGGTCAAGTTCGGAGAGAAGCTCGCTCGGGAAACGGACCAAAGGCTGTTCTGGCAAAATCGCCTGAGAAAACGCGAACTGCCGCGCCCCTGCAACCTTTCCTGTGAACTCGCCCGTAGGGTCGAAGAGAATGCATTTGCCACCGATCCGGACGATTTCGTTGACTAAGCGCGATACTGTCCAGCTTTTCCCACCACCTGTGGCCCCAAAAACACCGCAATGCCGACCGAATAGCTTCTCCGGCGGTATGCTGATCTCAGCATCCTCTAGCCCCGCCAGGGTGCCGAGGTTGACCATCAGCAGCTCGCTATCTCTGTTCGTTCCGCCCCGAAGGGCGTCTTGGATCGACGCTGATAAAGCACTACCATCGGCCAAATAGACCCCGTCCCCGACACGAGGCTGGGAGTTGATCCCGCGCGACACCTTCCGCGTAGTCTTGGTCACGGTCGCAAGCAATTGGACACGCCCGTTGGGCTCCACCAATGCTTCCTGCTTGATTTGGTGCTCTAGACTTGACCTCTGCTTCTCAGGGATGCCCACCTCGGTGATCCGCCCCAAGACGGTCTCTCGATCGCAGTCAACGAATACAAAGTCGCCTACTGCGCCCCTCGCTAAGCCCCTGCGTCCCGAGGCCGCAAGTGCGGTGGGAAGCGTAAGCTCTACTGCGCTGGCGGTTACGCGAGTGACAGTGCCAATGCGCTTGGCAGGGTCGATCAGCGAGGCAGGTTCACTCATGCCTCTGCCTCGCCAAGCTTGGCCAAGCGATCTTGCAAGAGTTGACGGTCAGTCATCCCCGAAATTTCGGGGAGAGCGTGCGCCAGATCTTCGAAGCGGCCATTCAAAACTGTGATCCTGCTGTCCCCCTCCTGCACAAGCTTAATGATCTTCCTTTGGTAGGGGCGCTGCTTTTCCAATTCGAGATCGATCACGTGCGGATCCAGCGCATCAAGCCGTTGATGCGGAATAAAGCCTCTGTCGCAGAGGATCACGCGCAGAGACAAGTTCGTCTCAATGGCCGACCAGATCGGGGCACTAATATGGTCGTCCGCGAACCCAAACCCTGAGACGATAAGCGTTGTGTCGGGCTCTCGCAGGGCCTCTTGCAAGGCTGCGAACATGTCGAGGTAAGGCGTCTCAAATGCCTCTTGGTACTTGGTCGAGCGCGGATAGATCAGGACAGGGCGCAGGTCATCAGAGGTTGCGGCCTGACTGCGGATCACGACCCCGTCGGTCTGGCGCCGCCAGTCTACCGATCCGTGCAGTTTGTATGAATGGAACACGCCGTCAAGATAATCGGCCCTGGTGCCTTTCGGGGATCGTCGGACAATGTCGTGTTGGAAATGATCCCGATTGAAACGCTGCACGGCGGCGTGTGAAAACCCATCTACAAGCACCACACCCAAGCGGGCGGCAGCCGTTTCGATGCACAGATCGTAGTTGGTCGTGAACAGCTTAACGCGAGGCTTTTCAGGTGACCGTCGTGCGAATTTGCGAATGAATCCAGCGTGGGCGGTCAGATCCGTATCCGGTTCAACGAAATCGACTTTTTCAAGGATGGTTATTTCTGCAGTCTCTACGAATTTCTCAAAACTTTCGAGCCTAGAAAATTCGTCGTGTAAGATATCGTCGTTCACTCGTACCTTCAGAAGTTCGATCGACATCTTGCACAGGCTAAGTAGTCCCTCGATGTTCTCTTTACCTGTAGCCGGCACATCGCCCATCACATTCTTAGCCCACATTCCCCAAGTAA
>NZ_JXYF01000511.1:0-329 GCF_000967735.1 Paracoccus sp. S4493 | reverse complement strand
AGCAGGTCGGCCCGCGCCAGCCCCACGGCCACCGGCTCGCGCAGCGGACCTGCGGGGATGCACAGCCCGTTGCCGAACCCCTTGGCCGCGTCCACCACGACGATGCCCAGGTCATGCGCCAAGGCCGGGTCCTGGAAGCCGTCGTCCAGGATGATCGCCTGCGCGCCGTCGGCCGCCGCGGCCCGCGCCCCCGCCACGCGGTCGCCCGCGACCCAGACCGGGCCGAACGCCGCCATCAGCAGGGGCTCGTCCCCGGTCAGGGCCGCGTCGTGGCGCCGTTCGTCCACACGCAGCGGCCCCGTGGCCGACCCGCCATAGCCCCTGGAGAC
>NZ_JXYF01000510.1:0-382 GCF_000967735.1 Paracoccus sp. S4493 | reverse complement strand
TGATCTGCCCCCCGTTGGTCCCTCGATCATAACGAGAGTCTGCCGGTTTGAGATTGGTATTCGGGGGGTGGTTTCATGGCAAGCGCGCCGGGCGCGGAGCCATCAGGGAGCGCAAGCGTCCGGCGCGCTTCGAGCGGCGTCAGGTTGCCGAGCGAGGAGTGCGGCCTGACAGCGTTGTAGTCGTAGCGCCAGAGGGCGATCTTTCGGCGCGCGTCGTCCAGGGTGTCGAAGATCTCCTCATTCAACAGTTCATCGCGCAGGCTGCCGTTAAACGACTCGATGAAGGCGTTCTGCTGCGGTTTGCCGGGATCGATGTAGTGCCAGGCGACGTCGTTCTGCTCGGCCCATTTCAGGATCGTTCGGCTGGTGAACTCGGTCCCAT
>NZ_JXYF01000509.1:0-332 GCF_000967735.1 Paracoccus sp. S4493 | reverse complement strand
TGCGCCGTTGTCCGCAGAGCTGCGGTTTCAAGTTTGGTCTGATCGTCGCACGTCTGGCACAGCCACCTTCGTCTGAGATCACCTGGGTGCATGCTTCGGTCCGTGGTCGGCGCGCAGGCCGCCAACATGATGCTGGTTCAATGCAGGTCCGATGTGCCCATCTCATTGGCGTGCTCGATGTGGTTCGGCAACAGTCCTGACCACGGCATCATCGGAACCGCGTCCCATGGGGACCTCGAAGGCCTGCGGTCAGGCAGGCAACGGTGGAGTGCTTGGCCGATCAGGCTGCATGCGGAACCTCAATCTCGGATCGGAAGATTGTGCCGTCAGTC
>NZ_JXYF01000508.1:0-377 GCF_000967735.1 Paracoccus sp. S4493 | reverse complement strand
CATCCTGCGGCTGGTGCCGGACCTGCCGCGCCTGCGGATCAGCTCAATCGATTCGATCGAGGCGGACGAGAACCTGATGCTGGCCATCGCGACCGAACCGCGCCTGATGCCGCATCTGCACCTGTCGCTGCAGGCCGGCGACGACATGATCCTGAAGCGGATGAAGCGCCGCCACCTGCGCGACGATGCCATCGCCTTCTGCGAGGAGGCGCGGCGGCTGCGTCCCGACATGGTCTTCGGCGCCGACATCATCGCCGGCTTTCCGACCGAGACCGAGGCGATGTTCGACAATTCGCTGAAGCTCGTTCAGGATTGCGGTCTGACCTTCCTGCATGTCTTCCCCTATTCGGCGCGCAAGGGCACGCCCGCGGCGCGCA
>NZ_JXYF01000507.1:0-2983 GCF_000967735.1 Paracoccus sp. S4493 | reverse complement strand
GACGCTGGCGACGCATGGGTCGGAATTGAGCAGCTTTGTTCAGCGAGCAACTACACGCGGCAACAGTTTGCTGGCCTGATGGGAGCTTTTGGACGGCGCGTTTCGCATACCCAAGGCTATGATGAAGAGACCTACTTCTTTGAAGTAGAGTGGGATCATGAAAACAGCGGTTGGCGCTATAAGCTTCCGTCGACCGTACGGGATGCGTTGGTCCAAGAAGAAATTGTGACCGACTGAGTTCTAATCTTTACAACCCGGGCGCGATCAATCGCGGCCGGGTTGTCCGGCGCATAACACCTCATATCCGGGAGAGAACACGTTTAGGTTGTACATGATGCCGGAACGTTCGGGGTTCGGTCCAAGGGGGGACATCCGCGCCAGGTGTCGTCTCACCAGCAAATTCTATTGCTGCTACCCGCGCCACGGTCGAGATCCAGACCCGTCTCAGAGGCAGGGATCCGAGGCCCCCTGGGGATAACCCTTTCCCCTTCTTGCCTGATCATCCCCATTCCCGCGGGGCGCCCGCCGATGCGTCCCACCCCTGCCGAACGACATTTCAAAGTCAAAGCGCGCTGGCAGGCAAAAACCGGGCCAGTCCGCGCCGGTCGGCGCTTGCTCCCCGGGGGCTGCTTCGCCCGACACGGCCCGTCCCGGTTCTTCCCTGTAGATCATTAGAAGGGGTAAAAATAAATGACTGTAATAATTAAATAAAAAATGGCACCCCCGGCAATAGCTATTGCCGGGGGTGCGGCACTCTAGACTGCCGGGGGTGCGGCAGTGTGCTTCCCAAAACATGCCTTTCAATTTCCAGTTTCTGGAATTGACATACTGCTGGGCACGCGGCACCTTACTTCCAATCACTGGAGGTGAACTGCCCAATGACTAACCTGCAAACTCTGGAAAAGGCCCCAAAAGGACAATGGGTACAAACAGAAAGAAAAGCCCATGAAGCTTGGGCAAAGTTGATCCGAAAAAGTCCTCTGGCAGCTCAAATCATGCACGTGCTCACTGCACGTGTGGATACGCACAATGCTGTAGTGATAAGCCAAAAAAACCTCGCTCGGCTAGTAGAGGGGTCTGAACGTGGGGTACGTGATGCTCTCAAACTTCTAACTACCGATAACTGGCTAGAAATCCGTCAGATTGGTGGACGTGGCACTGTTAATGCTCACATCATAAACGACCGTGTAGCCTGGTCGGGAAAACGTGACGGTATCCGCTACAGCCTCTTCTCAGCCACCGTAATCTTGTCTGACGATGAACAACCGGATGCTGATCACTTGGATGACCAAAAGCCTTTGCGGAGATTGCCAAGTGCCTTTGCTGGAGAACAGCAGCTCCCATCCGGTGATGGTCTGCCGCCTGTTTCGCAGCCGTTTTTTAATGGACTTGAGCCCAACTTGCCCACCAAACTGAAAGAACGATGATGCCGTTCTGCGTTCCAAAAAGAACAGCGACTTTGGTGCACCACGCAACCGGGGGCGTTCAATGGTCGGCCTGACCCTTTCTCAAGCTGCCAAAGCATTAGGGAAAAGCAAATCTACCCTAAATAGGGCCATAAAAACCGGGCGTTTGAGTGCGACAAGAAATGAAGATGGCACCTTCTCTATCAATCCCGCCGAACTCTACAGGGCGTTCCCAGAACCACAGAAGAACGCGCACCAAGAACGGATGAAGGAACAAGATAGAACGGTAGTTCCAGATGATTTGAGTAGCCGCATTAGTCTATTGCAGCAACTTCTTGAAAGGGAACGTGAGGCAGTTGCGGATCTGAAGGAAGACAGGGACAGATGGCGGCAGCAGGCTACCAGCCTTCTTGCCAACCAAGAGGCTGCACCAGTTGCACAGCTGATAGAAAAGCGCCGCCGCTGGTGGCCGTTCTAAGACCGTAAAAGCCGCAGCTTGGCGTGAGCGCCCTCCCCCAGGCAAAGCCCCAGGATGAGGCAGCAGGGTGCGGACACGAAACCGGGGGGATAGGACCGTCAATGCACAGGGTGTTGAGGGCCGTTCATAAGCGCCCGTATTCCTAGTTTCAGTCCACATTTCCCGGTTTCAGCATGCTCCATCCTTTGGCGGCTTTTTGCATGATAAAATTTACATTCATATTGTCCGCAAAACCATTTAAATAAAAATTTTCAATATATGCCAATGTTTTAAAATTTCACTTACTTTTTTTTGTTTCTTACCAAGCTTCCAGGTTGGGAACGGACTTTATTATTTTTAGACATAGGGTATGTTAAATATTGCCCAGAAGGTATGTCATTTATTGATATTATTGGGTAAATAGTTTTTTCATAATCTAACAACGGTCTTCCAAATAAAGCCGCCCCTTCTTCTTTATTTTTCTTAACAGCGTATGGCAAGTAGTTTCTATGGCGATATACTTTAACTAGCTGAGGAGACCCTCCGATGGTAGAGCCTTTGCCTTGTTTATAAATTATTTCCGCTAAAACCTCTAGAGGTTCATAATTCAACTCGGTTTTTCTTTTTGCGACCAGCTTTCCCAATCCTGAAAAAAAATCTTGGTACCCTTCACCAGCAAACCCTATAGCAGCTTTTGCTGCTCCACTTCTGAAGCCACCAAAATCAAATTTTTCGTACTTCCTCGAAGTCTTATTGTACTTTATTTCTTTTCCATACATTTCTCCATTTGAAAAATCGTATCCTGCTACAAGGAATGTTGTGCTGTTAAACTGAGCTAATATCCTATCGTCTACAAGACCCAATAGCTGGTTAACTATGGTTATAAAATCCTTTACCATGAGAGATATTGGGGCCGCGCCAGTAGAGAATTTTGGGTAATTCTTTACCATACACTGAAACTGGAATATGCAAGGAAATGCAAAATCAGCCGATCCTGCAAAGGATATGCAAAAATTCGGCCCATCTATTGGGAATATTTTTTGAGCACAATCCCATCGGTATCCAGCAGAGAGCCTGCTATCAGATGCAAATATTATTTCATCATACATTCCCCAAGTGG
>NZ_JXYF01000506.1:0-240 GCF_000967735.1 Paracoccus sp. S4493 | reverse complement strand
CAGCGTGTTCGCGCTGTCATTCCCGTTGATGGCGCCGGGAACTGTCTGAACACCGTTCAGGTCTTTCGGGACGGCGCCGTTGAAGAGGAAGTTGGCGGTTGTCAGGATCGCTTTGTCGACGCCCTGCAGGAAGATGCTGTCATTGGTCCCCAGGACGATCCGGGTGCCGCCGTTCTCGCTGATCAGCGCGGTGACGTTCGCATATCCACGGATGTCGAGGATCTCTCCGGCGCGGGCGTC
>NZ_JXYF01000505.1:0-268 GCF_000967735.1 Paracoccus sp. S4493 | reverse complement strand
GGCGCGACGTCGCCGCCCTGACCGGCGCCGCCGCCCGCCAGTGGCAAAGCCAATGCGCGATGATCTTTCAGCAGTTCAACCTGGTGCCGCGCATGGACGTGGTGTCGAACGTGCTGCACGGCATCCTGAACCGGCGCGGCACGTTGCAGACGGTGCTGAACCTGTGGCCGCGCGCCGACATCCTCCGCGCGCTGGAGATCCTGGACCGCCTCGGCATCGCCGAACAGGCGCCCAAGCGCGCCGAGGCCCTGTCCGGCGGCCAGCAGCA
>NZ_JXYF01000504.1:0-967 GCF_000967735.1 Paracoccus sp. S4493 | reverse complement strand
GCCAGCGCGTCGACGGCCGCGATCAGGTCGGCTTCGGGGACGACGGGGCGGAAGGGCGCGCGGATGGTGCCGTGGAACCCGTATCGGCGCGGCTGCCCCACCGGGCGCACCGGCAGGGACGGATCATCGACCGCATGGCCGCCCGCCAGGTCCCAGCCCAGCCACGCCGCGGCACGGTCCGCAAAGATGCCGGGTTGCGGCGCGTAGTAGACGGCATATCGTGTGAAATCCTGCATGCGCGGCACCCTAAGCCCGTTGTGTCACACGGCTGTGACAGCCGTCTGCCAGATGACGCCCTTCGACATGATCCTTCAAGACGGAACCCGACCGCATGACCGACATCATCCTTGCCAACGCCCGCCTGGTCCTGCCGACCGAGGTGATCCACGGCCACCTGGTCCTGCGCGACGGGCTGATCGCAGAGATCGGCCAGGGCCGCGCCCTGCCCGCGGGCGCGCTGGATTGTCAGGGCGACCTGCTGATGCCGGGCCTGATCGAATTGCACACCGACAACCTGGAACGCCATATCGAGCCGCGCCCCGGCGTGGACTGGCCCCATGCCCATGCGATCATCGCCCATGACGCCGAACTGGCCAGCGTGGGCATCACCACCGTCTTCGACGCGCTGCGCGTGGGGTCGGTCGTGACGTCGAACAATGCAGGCTACGGCGAATATGCCCGCGCCCTGGCCGACGAGATCCTGGGCCTCCGCGCCCAGGGGGCGCTGCGGATCAGCCATTTCCTGCACCTGCGCGCCGAGATCTGTTCCCAAACCCTGCCCGAGGAGATGGCAAAGTTCGGCCCCCGGGACCGCATCGGCATCGTCAGCCTGATGGACCACACCCCCGGCGAACGCCAGTTCCGCGACATCGGCAAGCTGCGCGACTATGTCTGCGGCAAGAAGGGCCTGTCGGATGCCCAGTTCCTGGACCATGTCGCCGACCAGCAGGCCCTGCGCGCCCGCGTG
>NZ_JXYF01000503.1:0-710 GCF_000967735.1 Paracoccus sp. S4493 | reverse complement strand
CCCGCCGACACCGCCCGCGGTCCCGCGCCGCTGCAGGCGGACATGCTTGCCGCACTGCGTTGGCAGGCGCGCCCTGTCGTTGTCCTTGGACCCGAGGCGCAGGTCGCACGGCAGATAGCCGACCTGCAGGCACATGCGGAGCAGTTGGCAGAACGCGAGGTGGTCATACTCACCGACGGACCCGGTGCAGACGCACTGCGCGATGGGCAGGGGTTCCAGGTTCTGCTGATCGGCAAGGATGGCGGGATCAAGATGCGGTCGGCCAGGCCCGTCGCGGCAGAGGACATCCTGTCCCTGATCGACAGCATGCCGATGCGCCAGCAGGAGATGCGATAGCGCCCGCGCATCATGCCACGCGCCCCCGTGTCAGCGACAGCGCCGCCAGACCTGCGGCGACATGACCGAAAGCCGCCATGCCAAGCGCAGCCTGCCACGACGCATGACCGCCCAGCAGTGCCATCAATGCCGCGCCCCAGATGACCGCCGACAGCGGGATGGCCGCCGCCCAGAACCGCCACCCGCGCCAGCGTCCGGTGAAAACCCCGAAAACCAGCTGGAACAGCGCCAGCCCGACGATCGGCGGCAGCAGATAGGCCAGTGGCACCTGCGTTCCGAGCAAGGGCACGGTCTGCGCCGCCACCGCCGACAGGATGCCCGCCGCGCCTGCCAGCCCAAGTCCGGCCGACAGCAGATAGGCGGGCAGGGCGGGG
>NZ_JXYF01000502.1:0-280 GCF_000967735.1 Paracoccus sp. S4493 | reverse complement strand
ACGCCCTGCTGCCCCGCGGCCAGCGCGCGGCGATAGAAGGCGTTCGATTCCTCGGCCGTGGAAAATCCAGCATATTGCCGGATGGTCCAGGGGCGGCCTGCATACATCGTGGCGCGCGGGCCGCGGGTGAACGGCGCGATGCCGGGCAGGCCGTCCAGGTGGTCCATCCCCTCCAGGTCGTCGCGGGTATAGACCGGCTTGACGGCGATCCCCTCCAGCGTGTCCCAGGTCAGGCTGGAGGGGTCGCGCCCCTTCAGTTCGCCCTGTGCCAGCTTGCGCC
>NZ_JXYF01000501.1:0-364 GCF_000967735.1 Paracoccus sp. S4493 | reverse complement strand
TGGGCGAGGCCGAGGCCGACATCGAGCGCGGGCTGCTGAACATCCGCTCTCCGCTGGCGCGCGCGCTGATCGGCAAGGACGAGGGCGACAGCGTCGAGGTGACCACCCCCGGCGGCCAGCGCAGCTATGAAATCGTCGAGATCCGGTACGGATGACGCCATGTCCCTGATTGCACGCATCGCCAGCCTGGCCAACCGCGACCGCCTGACCACGGTCGGCTTTACCCTGACCGGCGTCTGGCTGTTCCTGGTCGCGCTGTTCTGGCTGCTTGGGCCCGCGGGTACCGATGGCGGCCCGTCGGGCGTGGCGCGCCTCGTTTCTATCATGGGGACGGTCCTGCCGCTGGCGCTGATCTGGCTGGGCG
>NZ_JXYF01000500.1:0-232 GCF_000967735.1 Paracoccus sp. S4493 | reverse complement strand
GCCCGCGCCATCGCCGACGACCCGGCGGTGATCTTCTTCGACGAACCGACTACCGGGTTGGACCCGATCCGCGCGCGGGCCATCGATGCGCTGATCCGCGGCATCGTGACCGAAACAGGGGCCACCGCGATCACCATCACGCATGACATGGCCAGCTGCCGGATCATCGGCGACCGTGTCGCGCTGTTGGCGGATGGTCGCATCGCGCATGACGGCCCGGTGGCGGACATGG
>NZ_JXYF01000499.1:0-576 GCF_000967735.1 Paracoccus sp. S4493 | reverse complement strand
TCTCGGCCAGGGCGCGGGCCGCCTGCCCGATCCTCGCCGCCTGATCCAGGATCGCCGTCCGCAGGCGGTCGAAGATGCCCCGCTCGATCTCCAACGCGCGATCGCGGGCGTTCAGGATGCGGGTCTCCAGTTCGGACAGTTCCACCGTGGTGAAGCGGATCTGGTTCGCGGTGGTCTGGCGGTGGATGAAGGTCTGGTTCAGCGGCGCGGCCATCATGCGCTCGGCATGGGTGGTCGTCGTCTCGATGAAATAGCCCAGGACATTGTTGTGCTTGATCTTCAGGCTGCCGACCCCGGCCAGGGCCGCGTAATCGGCCTGCATCCCGGCGATGACGCCGCGCCCCTCGTCGCGCAGGCGACGGGTCTGGTCCAGATCGGCGTCATGCCCTTCGGCCACGAAGCCGCCATCGCGCGCCAGCAGAGGCGGCTCTGCCACAAGCGCATCATCCAGCAGATCGACCAGCGTCTCATGGCCCAGCAGATCGTCCGCCGCATCGCGCAGCACGGGCGGCGCATCACCGGGCAGCCGCGCCGCGATGGCCGCGCCCTGCGTCAGCCCCGCCCGGATCGCGGCCA
>NZ_JXYF01000498.1:0-1060 GCF_000967735.1 Paracoccus sp. S4493 | reverse complement strand
TGTTCTATCCCGGATGATCACGTAGACCCTCGCCGGACCGCGCTCTTCGTGGCAAGATCGATCCTGGGCGAGCTTCGGGACGGGAGGCGAGGATGCTGATTTCTCTTCACAAGCAGGCAGCGACAACACCGAAGATACGGGCCGCGATCCAGGCAAGCACGGAACCGGCCTGGAGGGTGGCGGAGCGCTACGGCATCTCCATGCAGACCGTCTGGAAGTGGCGGAGCCGGGACAGCGTCCATGATCGCAGCCATACTGCGCACCGGCTTCAGACAACGCTCACGCCCGCGCAAGAAGCTGTGGCAGTGGCGCTGCGCAAGTCGTTGCTGCTACCGCTGGATGACCTCCTGTCGGTGGTGAGGGAGTTCCTGAACCCGCATGTCTCCCGTTCCGGGCTGGACCGCTGCCTGCGCCGTCATGGCGTAGGCAATCTGCGTGCGCTAAGGCCCGCAGAACCTCGGCCTGCGCACAAACCGTTCAAGGCCTACGAGCCGGGCTATGTTCATGTGGACGTGAAATATCTGCCGCAGATGGCCGACGAGGACCGCCGCCGGTATCTGTTCGTGGCCATCGACCGCGCCACGCGGTGGGTCTTCGTGCGCATCTACCCGGCGAAGACGGCGGCCAATGCCCGCCGTTTCTTGCGGGATCTGGAGCGGGCCGCACCGATGACGATTACCCGCGTGCTCACGGATAACGGCAAGGAGTTTACCGATCGTTTGTTCGGCCTTCGCCGCCGGGGGCCCACCGGCAACCACGACTTCGATCGCCTCTGCGCCGATCTCGGCATCGAGCATCGCCTGGCCCCGCCGATGCACCCGCAGACCAATGGCATGGTCGAGCGCTTCAACGGACGGATCGAGGACATCCTGCAAAGCCACCGCTTCCGCAGCGGCGAGGATCTGGAACAGACCATCCTTCGCTACGTCCGGCTCTACAACGGTCAGCTTCCGCAATCAGTGCTGAAGGGCCGAACCCCAATCAATGCTCTCAAAGACTGGCAGAAACAACGGCCGGACCTCTTCAGAAAGAGGCCGTATAATCACGCGGGATGTGACAC
>NZ_JXYF01000497.1:0-237 GCF_000967735.1 Paracoccus sp. S4493 | reverse complement strand
TCGGCGCCGCCGTCGCGCAGGCCTTTGCCGCCCAGGGCGCGCGCGTCGCGCTGCTGGACATGAACCTGGCCGCCGCGACGGATGCCGCAGCCGCCCTGCCCGACGCGCAGGCCTTTGCCTGCGACGTGACTGACGCGGCCAGCATCGGCGCGGCCGTCGATGCGGTGACGCAGGCCTTTGGCGGCATCGACATCCTGGTCAATTCCGCGGGCATCGTCGACCTGGCCCCGGCCGAGG
>NZ_JXYF01000496.1:0-674 GCF_000967735.1 Paracoccus sp. S4493 | reverse complement strand
GGCGGGGGGGCGGATCGGGCTGGGCCGCACCGCGGTGACCGACCGTGCCGAGGCCGCCCTGGCCCGGTTCTTCGCGGGCAGCGATGGGCGGCTGGACCTGCCGGTGCGCCTGCGCGGCACGCCGTTCCAGACCCGCGTCTGGCAGGAACTGCAGGCGATTCCCGCGGGCCGGACGCGCAGCTATGCCCAGCTTGCCGCGGCCATCGGCCATCCCACCGCCGTCCGCGCGGTCGCTGCGGCCAATGGGGCGAACCGGCTGGCGCTGGTCGTGCCCTGTCACCGGGTCATCGGCACCGATGGCACCATGACCGGATATGCGGGCGGCCTGTGGCGCAAGGAGCGCCTGATCGCGCTGGAGCGCGGCTATGGAATCACCTGACAAGGCTTGACGACGCGCCCCTCATGCGGTAGCCACCCGCGAACGGAATTCCGGGCGCTGCCTCGCGGCGCCTTTTCACATTGGGACGGACCCCCCGCCCGCACAGCTGAGACGAAGGAACACACCATGTCGCGCGTCTGCGAACTGACCGGCAAAGGCCCGATGAGCGGTAACAATGTCAGCCATGCCAACAACAAGACCCGTCGCCGGTTCCTGCCGAACCTGAACGAGGTCACGCTGCTGTCCGAAAAGCTGGGCCGCGGCTACTCGCTGCGCATCTCGGCCGCGGCGCTGC
>NZ_JXYF01000495.1:0-423 GCF_000967735.1 Paracoccus sp. S4493 | reverse complement strand
GCCCGATCCGCCCCCCCGCCATCACCGACAGCCGCCGCAGCCCCTGGGGCAGCGCCTTGCGGTCGGTGAATTCCAGCAGGTGCAGGGCGTCGTCATCGGCGATGGCGATCATCCCGCCCAGGGGCGTATCGATCCAGTCCGCGCGCAGGTCTGCGGCCCCCCGCATCTGGTGCGGCGCATGCCCGAACAGGCGTGCAAAGGCCTGCCGGAACCCCGATGCCGAATCGAACCCCGCGTCCAGCTGTGCGTCGATCATCCTGCCTCCTTGCGTCAATGTGGTCAGGCCCGCGCGCAGCCGTGCCGCGCGCGCCAGCTGCAGAAAGCTGGTGCCCAGATGCTGGCGGAACAGCCGCCGCACGGTCGAGGGGTCGTGCCCCAGGGCGGTCAGCTCCGCCTCGGACCAGCGGCGGGCGGGGTCGGCGG
>NZ_JXYF01000494.1:0-276 GCF_000967735.1 Paracoccus sp. S4493 | reverse complement strand
GGACCTGATGGCCCCCCTGCACCCCGCCGAGCGTGTCGAGGGCTGGCGGCAGGCGCTGGCACAGGGCCGGTGGCAGCATCTGTCCGAGGGGTTGCTGCGGGATCATTACGACCCCCGCTATGACAAGCACCGGTCGCGTCATGACGACGGGCGCGGACAGATCGTCGCACTGGACGACCTGTCCGACCTGGATGCCGCCACCGGCTTGGTCGAGGCGGGGCTGGCCCGGATGACCGCAGTCGGTTCGTCGCAGGCGGCGGATGCGGGCCCCGCGCG
>NZ_JXYF01000493.1:0-392 GCF_000967735.1 Paracoccus sp. S4493 | reverse complement strand
CCCGACGCGCAGCGCGCCGCAGGCGGTGCCGTTGCCGGTGCCGTCATCGCGAAGGCCCTGGACGAAGACCTGGCAACCGGCGCCGCGATCGGTGCCGTCGGCGGCGCGCTGTGCGACGACGCCGGTGTCTGCCAGCGTCGCTACTGATCGCTGCGGCAACCTCTCACCCTATCGGCAGCCCGCGCCCGGCGGGGCTGCCGCCCAACCCACGGGATCTTCACCATGTCCAAATTCCTTGCCATCGCTGCCTTGGTCGGCACCACGGCCATCGCCGGCTGCACCCAAGGCATCAACCCGACCGACACTGACCGCGCGCTCATCGGCGCCGGCGTCGGCGCGACCGTCGCATCGGTCGGCGGCACCAATGTCGTCAAGGGCGCGGCCATCGGCGG
>NZ_JXYF01000492.1:0-311 GCF_000967735.1 Paracoccus sp. S4493 | reverse complement strand
CTGCAGGCGCTGGCCCGCGCGGACGAGGGGTTCGTGCTGGGCCTGGCCTATTCCACCCAGCGTGGCTACGGGCGCACCCATGCCTTTGTCGGCGAACTGCGCATCGGCCGCGTCCCCGTGCAGATGCACATCCCCGAGCTGGACCTGACCATCGACATCGGAGAGATCGCGCTGACCGAATGCGAGACCGTGAACCAGTTCAAGGGCTCGCGCACCGAACCCGCGCAGTTCACGCGCGGATACGGGCTTGTCATGGGACAGTCGGAACGCAAGGCCATCGCCGTCAGCCTGGTCGACCGCGCCCTGCGCTG
>NZ_JXYF01000491.1:0-773 GCF_000967735.1 Paracoccus sp. S4493 | reverse complement strand
CAAAGGCATCGAGCATCAGGCAAAGCGTCTCCATTGTGGGCGGATCGCCATAGACGACAGTGCGCCCGGCCAGTTCGGGGTCGGCTTCACACTTGGCCCGAACGGGCAAATCGTGATCCAGATAGGCGTTCACGGTGAAACGGAATTTCCCGGTCCCGGCGTCGTAGAAATAGACGTGCCACTTCACGAGCTGGTCGGGATTCTCGTCGGCTTCCGCAAACAGTTCTTCCGCTGCGATCCGCTGAACCTCCAAGGATCGGGCGCAATCGCGGATGACACCATTGCTTTTCGACCCGTCAAAGGCCGCGCCTTCGCGGATGCCAAACGCGTTTCCGGGGCAACGCTCCCGCACAAGGCGGGCCAGGATTTGGGCACTCCGGGCGCTGCCCGTCGCTGCGACATAGGGGGCGGGGTGCATGTCGATCTGCACGACAGAAAAACGGGTCATCTTCGGCTCCCTTACTGGCTCAGGGCCGAATAGGTGCCTTCATCCTCATAGCGGATGATGGCATCGCCGGTCTGGGACAGGCCGCCCCAGAAGGGGCCAAGGAAACCGGCAATCTTGGGCTGGCCCTGCAACTCGGCGCGCAGGCTCGTGCGGGTCTCGGTCCCGGTGATTTCGGTGCCCATGTCATCGACCCATGCGGCAAGGTCATCGGTCACAACGCGGCTCATGCCGCTGTCGTCGGTCATGGTGATAATTTCAAAAAGTGCCATTTGGCGTTCCTTGTGGTGGTTGGCGTGGTGCGCTTTCTGCGCCCCTTCCGCACCTC
>NZ_JXYF01000490.1:0-634 GCF_000967735.1 Paracoccus sp. S4493 | reverse complement strand
GGCTACACCAAGGCCGGGATCATCCTTGATGACTTGCTGCCCGAAGGCGACCAGCCTGCCATGCTTTTTCCACCGGAAAGGCCACGCGACGCGCGCCTGACGGACGCGCTCGATGCGATCAATGACCGTTTTGGCAAGAAGACGATGGTGCTGGCGCGGGAGGGTGTTGACCGATCCTGGGCGACAAAAGCGGATCACCGTTCGCCGCGTTACACCACGAGGATCAGCGAGCTACCAACCCTAAAGGTTTGATACAGGTTGAGCAGGGTTGCCCAGACCCCAAACGACAATAAGGAATATTACCGATATAGAAAAATAGGCGAGAGCATACCAAAACTTTTTGACCAATTCTTTGTCATGCAATCTGCCATGTTCATGTGTGTCACCGTCAGGAAGCTGTATTTCCGGTGCGTAACCGGTGTGTCAACTGTTCCAGTTCCTCAATACATTCATCATATGCCGTTCCTGATTTTGGAAAATCAGCACGAAGCCGTTGATAGAAGCTGAGCCATTTGGGAAGCTCGCTGATCGGGTATGTGCCGGACCAATACCTGCCGGTCATCGTGAACGTGGTTTCGGTATGGGTGACTTTCATTGTGTATGCGCACCTGTCTGGTTAATGCGTTTCATATTT
>NZ_JXYF01000489.1:0-286 GCF_000967735.1 Paracoccus sp. S4493 | reverse complement strand
CTCGGGCGGGGCGGCCAAGGGGACCGATGCGGTCTATGACGACGCGCGCGCAATCCGCGACGGCGGCGGCAACGGCTCGATCATCGGGCGCAACAGCTTTCAGCGGTCGCGCGAGGATGCGCTGGCGATGCTGGGCAAGCTGGTCGACATCTATCTGGGCAAGGACGCCTGACCAAACGGACGCGCCCCCGGAAACGGGGGCGCGACGCGATCAGCGCCCTGCGGCGCGGGACGGGGGCCGGTGGCCCCCTTTTTTCACACTTCCTCGATGCGCAGCTCGACCGGG
>NZ_JXYF01000488.1:0-355 GCF_000967735.1 Paracoccus sp. S4493 | reverse complement strand
TCGGGGCGCGGCGCGGCAGGCGTCGGACGGGCCACGACCAATGCGGTCGTCGCCGCCGCCGTCGGCATCCTGGCTGCGAACTTTGCGCTGACCGGGCTGTTCTTCGAATGATTCGGACCTGCGGCCTTAGCAAATCCTTTGGCGCCAAGCGGGTCCTCGACAGCGTCGATCTGAGCGTCGCCACGGGCGAGAGCCTGTGCGTGATCGGCCAGTCCGGCACCGGCAAGTCGGTCCTGCTGAAATGCATCCTGGGGCTGGAACGCCCCGATGCGGGGCAGGTGCTGTGGAACGGCCAGCCGCTGGACCGGGCACGCTTCATGGCGCGGTTCGGGATGCTGTTTCAGGGGGCGGCCCT
>NZ_JXYF01000487.1:0-456 GCF_000967735.1 Paracoccus sp. S4493 | reverse complement strand
CACGACCTGGTTCAGCGCCTGGCGGTCGATGGACAGCGACAGCGCCTGGCGGACGCGGGCATCGGCGCCCAGCGGTGCCTCCGCGCGGGGTCCGTTGCCGACGTTGATGGTGATGCCCTGATACCCGATGTTGGGCACCTCGAACAGCTGCAGGCGGTCGTCGGCCCGCACGCCCGGCACGTCGGCGGGGGCGGTGCGTTCGATGATGTCCAGATCGCCAGACCGCACGTTGGCCAGCCGCACCGTCGTGTCCGGGATCGGCAGATAGATCACCCGGTCGTAATGGAACTGGTCGGCGTCCCAGTGATCGGCAAAGCGTTCCAGCACGATCCGGTCGCCCTCGACCCGGTCGACAAAGGCATAGGGGCCCGAACAGACCGGGGCCCGGCCAAAGGCGGCGCCCGCCGTATCGGCGGCATCGGGCGAATACATCCGCCCCGCGTGATGGGCCAGCTG
>NZ_JXYF01000486.1:0-390 GCF_000967735.1 Paracoccus sp. S4493 | reverse complement strand
TGATCCTGCTGGCGGGGCGGCTGACCCTGCTGGACCGTTCGGCCGAGGACGCTTTGGTGCCGCGCTGTCGCGTGGCCGGGACCAGTCTGGTGCTGGGCGGGATCTTCAACTCCGGCATCCTGGCGACCGGGCCCGTGGCTGGCGCGACCTATGATTACGGCCCCGCCCCGCAGCAGGTGCTGGACCGTGTGGCTGCCCTGCAGGATCAGGCCGCCGCGCAGGGGATGCCGCTTGCGACCGCGGCGTTGCATTTCGCGCGCGACCATCCCGCGGCGGCGGCGGTGCTGCTGGGCACGGCCAATCCTACGACATTGCGCCGCAACCTGGAGGTCCTGCGCTAGCCCAGGTCGTGATGGCGCAGGGATGACAGCAGCGTCGATTTCGACGTGC
>NZ_JXYF01000485.1:0-223 GCF_000967735.1 Paracoccus sp. S4493 | reverse complement strand
CCGCCCCGCCAGCAGGATCACGTCCAGGGGCCCGTGATCCATCACCCGCAGGCAGATCTCGGCTTCGTTGACGCCAAGACCGAATGCGCCGATGCGGCCGGCCTCCTTCAGCCGAACCAGCCGTTCATACCCGGACCCCAGGAACGCCTGCAGATGCCGGTCGTTGTCGGTGCCATGGGTATAGGTGCCCAGATCGTGGACATAGACGATGTCGACCCGCGCG
>NZ_JXYF01000484.1:0-251 GCF_000967735.1 Paracoccus sp. S4493 | reverse complement strand
GCGCAGGTCGCGGCTGATCGGCGCGTTGGACTCGTCGATGTTCTCTCCCTGGCAGACGGGGCAACGCAGCTGTTGCGAAATCTCGCGGGCGCGTGCCTCCATCGCGGCGTCGGGCAGGACCTCGTCGGGCTGGACGGCCAGGACCGGACAGGCGGTCAGGATCAGCGCCAGTGCGGCGGCCCGGACCCTCATTCCGCGGGGACCGCGCCGGGGCGCGCCTGCCGGGCCGCACCCGCCGCTACGCGATAGCG
>NZ_JXYF01000483.1:0-369 GCF_000967735.1 Paracoccus sp. S4493 | reverse complement strand
TGGCCGAACGCATCGCCGCCGAGGTGCTGGCCCATCCCCGCGCCGCCCGCATCACCGTCAGCGTCGAAAAGCTGGACCGCGGTCCTGGCGCCCTTGGCGTGTCGATCATCCGTCATCGGGGCCGCGTGCCCGCCACGGGTGTGGCCGCACATGTGGCGATCCTGGTGCACGCCCCCGGCGCACCGCTGGCCCCGGGGGCGGTCGTGATCGTTCCGGGCGTCAAAACCATGACCGATGACGGGCCGCATGCCCGCCGCTTGGCGCTGTTGTCGCTGGATCAGGCCGCATGGCGGCTTGGCGGCGACCTGGGCATCGAGGTGGCCGAGACCCGCACCGAACTGGACGCCGCGATCCAGCTGCGCCAGCCGG
>NZ_JXYF01000482.1:0-5168 GCF_000967735.1 Paracoccus sp. S4493 | reverse complement strand
CCATTGGTGTTTTCATTTGTGCCGCGCTGCCATGGGCTGTGAGGATCGCAGAAGTAGACCGGCAGATCAGCGGCGACGGTCAGTTCGGCATGACGGGCCATCTCGGACCCCTGATCCCAAGACAGCGACCGCCGAAGATGGCGGGGCAGATGAACGATGCTCCGCACGATGGCATCGCGCACGGCCTCGGCACCGTGACCCGCAAGAGGCGGCCCATTCTTCACGCGTGGTCCGTCACCATGCCCGGGCATCCGTGGAAGGTGCAGCAACAGCGTTAAGCGCGTCTGCCGCTCGACCAGCGTGCCGATGGCAGAGCGGTTGAGGCCGATGATGAGGTCGCCTTCCCAATGGCCGGGGACGGCACGATCCGCAGCTTCAGCGGGGCGCTCGCTGATCATGATTTCGGATGTCACGAAGGATTTTCCTCGGCCGGCAGTCCGGGCACGGGGCACACGCAACGCTCGACCAGTGCGCAAACACGCCGTCAGCTCACGGCGCAGAGCGCCACGCCCCTGAATGTAGAGCGCCTGGTAGATGGCCTCGTGACTGATCCGCATGGTCTCGTCCCCTGGAAAGTCGATGCGCAACCGACCGGCAATCTGCTCGGGACTCCAGGCTTTGGCCCACCGACGCGATTGCCGCCGTCCATGTCGCCGGCCTTTCCAGGCTGTAGGCGGGCCAACAACGACCGAGCCACCCGGGTGCGAGATATGGCCGGAGAGCCTGTCCTGCACATACTGCCGCAAAGCCGCGTTCGTCGCCAGCTTTGCGGCCTTTGGCCGCTCGGCCGCGCGCTCGGCATGCCACTGGGCCGTGGTCGCACGATACTCAAACCCGCCGGAGCGTGTGGCGGCATTGCGACGGATCTCCCGCGAGATAGTCGACGCAGCGCGGCCAAGACGGCGGGCAATCTCACGCAAGCCGACATTCTGCACCAAGAGCAGAGCGATCTCTTCACGCTCTTCCAGGCACAGGTAGCGCCGAGACGGTGCCGCCGCGGATGGAGCTAGATGTGAAGGGGGCATGCCGCCAGCCTTTCGAAACCACCGTGTTCCGACCGGCTGCGAGATGCCGGTCCGGGCGGCAGCGTCCTCGCTGGAAAGACCCAATGCAATCAGGGACCAGAAACGGCGCCGCTCCGACTGCCTTGCCACTCCCGGCCGCCCTGGTGAGCGCAATTTGCGCCTCGTCGACTGTTCGGATCTTCGTTTGCCTGTCGTCATCGCAACCTCCATCAGCAGAGTGTTGCGACGACCGGTTGAGACCGCCCAATACTTATCGATCAAAAACACCGAGAGGCGGGGCGAGGCCGGCATCGAACCTTCCGTCGGCAGTGTCGGCGATAGCTACAACAATGCCTTGGCGTAGACGATCAATTGCTTGTTCACGGCCGAGGTCATCCACCGCCGTAAGCCGTGGCGCAACTTTGAGGCTGTTGAATATGCCACCCTTGAATGGGTAGACTGGTTCAACAACCGCCGCCTGCTCAAGCCGATCAGGAACATCCCGTCGGCCGAAGCGGAGGCAAACTTCTACGCCGCTCTGGAAGCTAAAGACATGGCCGCGCAACTAATCCCAATCAGCCTCCGGAAAACCCGGCGCGGTTCAGGGCGCCAGGATCGCTCCCATTACCTTGCGCGACATGTCCGTGGTCAGCAGTTGGTCGCGGTTCTTGGCAAAGACCGTCGGGACCCAGACACTGGTCATCGATGCCAAGCCCCGTGAACCAACGGAAAATCAGGTTATATTGCATCTGCTCCATCAGCTGCCGCTCGGAGCGGACTGAGGACAGAATCCGAAGCCGGCTGGCCCGGATCAGGCGTTCCTGCGCAATCAAAGGGCGACCAAAATAGGTGAAGAGCGCCTCGAACTCGGCATCCAAGCTAGCCAACGCGTCGTTCACCACCTGCCGGATATCGCGTAGTGGATGCCGCGCAGGGACACAAGCTTCCAGATCAACATAACTGAACAACGACCCGCTCGCTTTGTCCGTGCCGCGCATCATCACTCCCGCCGCTCTCCTGCAGAGAGTGAATCACGTTCTACAAACCGCGTCGAGGACCGACTATTTCAGCGGCCCGTTAAAGCCTGCTTCGGCCCTGCGCCTGCGGCGCGCGGCTGTACAACCGGGCTCCCGCACAAGCGATCTTCACCCGCAGGGCTGAGGCTGGACGCCTAAGTCGACTATTGCGCCCCGCACCGGCTTGCTTGGGACGATACAAGTGGGCAGGTGCGAGGCGCGAAGGAGGGGCAGGGGGTCAGGCTGGCGCCAAACGGACGGAGCCGAAAGTGGATAACAGATTGCATGACCAAAGCTAAGAAAAAGTCCTTCCTCAGTGACGTCTTAAAATAACCCCAAATGCAAACGCCGTAAAAGAGATAATACCACAAAACAAACATATGAAATAGATATTAGACCACTTAGCCATAAAGACCACACTTGTGAATGTCACAATATTAACGATACCTACCCAGAACCATATCCGACCTTTTACAGAGCCAATCTCCTCTACTCGGTAGTTGTTTTGTATGTGCGTTTCAATCTGAACAAATATAAAAGTATACAAGAAGCCTGATGAGAACATTAACACTGATATCGCAATAAGTGAAGATTGAAATATAATCAGGGCAGACAAAATCAGTAAAGACATGTACCAAACCGGATAAAGAGCCGCGACCTTGCTCCATCGAGATATCAGAACTCCCGCAACTACAGCACCGAGATTCCAACCTGCCTCGATTAGGCTATATGAAGCCGGAACAAAGGAAAGCACCCTAAAGACAAAAAAAGGAAGAACGACGTTGAGCATCTCGTATATTATGAGAGTGGCGGAAAGTATACCAGTTACTCCAGTTATACTTGCCGTTGGAGAAGTTTTCGCCTCTTCCTTTGTTTTGCGAAAAGGTTCTTGCATTGGCAAATTTACAAGCAGAACCCCTGAAGAAAGAAGATAAGCCACAGCGGTCGCGGCCAGCACGAATACTCCCGCTGCCATAGCAGTAAGAAAGTACATACCATAACCAACGGCCACTCCTCCTAACAGCACTCCAGATAACAAAGAAACATCTTGTACAGCCGATATAATACCATTCACGCGGGAGCGGTTTCCCACTAAGACATTGCGTATTACAATTTTTGTGAGCGATATTCGAGCCAGCTTCTCCAGCGCGAGAAACACGATATAAAATAACCACATTGCCTCGACAAAACTTGCCGAAAGAATAAGCGCTGCCGGAACGACAATCGCCCTTAGTGGCTCAACTGCCGCTGTAATCCCTGAAAGTGAGAAGCGGTCTGACAACCACCCGATCGGCCGCGACAAGAAAACGTCAACCATTGCCATTAAGACAACTGCAAGTGCGAGATCAGCAGCTGTTTCTCCCCGTGTTGACATCACCCAGGCAAAAGCAAAAAAGGAAACTCCTCGTGCAACATAGGATAGTGCAAGTGCCAAAAAGGGGACGAATAGTATCCACGCCAGTGATTGCTTACTGTCGGCCTTCATATATATCCTCAAAATTTGATTTGGTACTGCCATTAGGTCGGTACTCAAAGAGTATGCGACAGCTTGGGCATACGCATTTACTCCGTCAGTAGCAAAGACTTTCTCTTCACATATTAATCAAAAATCTCACCTGAATGGGCGTGCCTATTGCAAGGCTTCTTAGGCTTTCTCCATGCGCGACTGTGTGCCCGCAAGACCAAAGATCAAGGTCACTGGAACATTTGTCGCCTTAGGTAGGATGATCATAGCTGAAAAATTTCCGGTGCCCATAGTCATCCGAAAACGGGCGCGATGATCCTGAAAAAACACGACAAGCGACGGTAGTGCGGGACGTTCCATTTTAGAGCTCAAAAGCTAAAAAGAAGGATATCCACGAGTTCCAATTATCCGCCTTACTCCCTGCGCAATCTGATCGAACGATTATCTAACGAGACGAAGAACGTCCTCTGCATCGCTTCCCGCCAAGACTACGTCCAGAAACTTTCGAGACCACAACCACATCCTGTCTACCCACCTCTGGCGCAGCTTTCCGCAGCACCATCTGAGCTCACCGATCCCACGGAGCGACGAACGTGTACGCCAGCATGCTTCTGCAGGTAATATCCTACTACAGAGGCAAAGCGATCTTGACGTGGCCCAACGAAGCTCCCATGATGCACGCTTATAAAAAGTTGCATATTTAGTGTATAATTTTCAATTATTTAGATCAAGGTGTAGAACGTGAACTCATCTAAGAAGATTGCTCTGCAGGCTCAGGGCGACGACGGGGCCGCAAATAACACATCGTGGACGTCACGACTTGAAAACCTTACCTCACTGATCGCAGCATACGACGACAAGGCCGCAGACGTCCTATGTTTAGTAGCGTCGGGTACGTCAGTCAGCCAAAGAGTGCGATCCTTGATGGACACCGATCTCCTCAATCGCGCGGCTGAAGGCTCGCAAGATGAGGCAGTGTTTCCCGGTCTTGAAAACTATTACGAGATCGAGCGGGTTGGCGAGGCTGATGTAGCGGCAGCATTCGGAGCAGATTTTGCTGAACTCCGGCCAATTTCAGGTAGTCAAGCCAATCATATTCTACTGGCCAGCCTAACGAAGACCGGCGACGTAATTATGTCGCCTTCGATGCGGGGCGGCGCACATATATCAATGGCAGGCCGAGTAACTCGCAGTTTGAAAGACTACACGTATCATTATCTTCCCCTCCGGCAGCGATCTTTTGCAATCGACATAGAGGCAGCTTGCGCCGACATCAAAAAATATCGGCCCGGACTGATCTTCCTGGGAGGATCAGTTGTTATCGAAGAGCAAGACTTCACTGAACTTGCAATGACTGCTCGGGAAACTGGTACGATAACCATTTACGACGCATCTCATGTTGCCGGCTTGATCGCCTGTGGCGCATTTCGGAATCCTCTCAAGGACGGCATAGACTTGATGACTATGACGACCTGCAAAACGCTACCAGGGCCATCCCACGCGTGGATTGTAGGTTCAAAAGAATATCACGAAAGGATAAAGAAGGCGGTTTTCCCGGGCTTCGTGAGCGGGGGACATCTTCAAGAGTATGTCGGAGCACTAGCCGCTTTCTACGAAATGATGGCAGTGAGAAAGGTCTACGGGAATTATGTGATCTCGTCGGCTAGGTGTCACATCCCGCGT
>NZ_JXYF01000481.1:0-1052 GCF_000967735.1 Paracoccus sp. S4493 | reverse complement strand
GGCGATGTTGCGCAAATCAGCCCCGAGCATGACTGCCCCCTTTCCCGCCATTCTTCAGCGGACGGCTTCGATCTCGGCCCTGCCAAGGGCCGAGAAGCGGTTCATGATGGCGATGCGGATCTGGATTTCGGCGGTCTGGCGGGCGGGGTCTCGTGACATGATCCTCTCGCCGAAGAGCTTCAGGCAGTTCATCAGAGCTTCGACCCGACTTCGGACGTGATAGCCGGTCCACTTCTTCCAGAGCGCCCGGCCCAAGCGCCTGGTTGCCCGCAGGATCTCATTTCGCGCGGCAGCAGCGGGACAGTCTTCTTTCCAGGCGCGGCCATTGCGCCGGATCGGTATGACGGCATCCGCTCCTCGGTCGATGATCGCGCCATGGCATCGTCGTGTATCGTAAGCACCATCTGCGGTGACCGTGCCGATCGTCTCTTCCGGCGGGATCTGCGCCAGAAGCTCCGGCAGCAGCGGGCTGTCGCCTTGGCGGCTCGAGGTCAACTCGACCGCGCGCACATCCCCGGTGCCCGCGTCCATGGCGAGGTGGACCTTTCTCCATTGCCTCCGGCGTGACGGGCCATGTTTGCGGGCCTGCCACTCGCCGTCCCCGCGGAACTTGATACCGGTGCTGTCGATCAACAGGTTCAGGGGCTGCCCGGACGCGCGATACGGGACCTGCACCGCGATCCGCGCCTGCCGGCGGCACAGCGTCGAATAGTCCGGAACCGGCCAATCAAGCCCCGCCATCTGGATCAGGCTTTCAACCAGCCCGACCGTCTGCCGGAGCGGAAGCCCGAAGAGCACTTTCAGGGTCAAGCAGGTCTGGATGGCAGCGTCCGAGAAGGTCTCGGGTCGCCCGCGCTTGCCGGTCTTGTCGGCGTGCCAGACCGTCTCGGGATCGAACCAGACCGACAGCGAGCCGCGCTTGCGCAGCGCCGCATTGTAGTCTGACCAGTTCGTCGTGCGGTAGCGGATCGGGGAAGGCTTCGGCATGCCCTCGACCTAACCCTCAGGACGCGCTCAGTGAATCCCCATCACTGAGATGTGCAACAAGGTCG
>NZ_JXYF01000480.1:0-3013 GCF_000967735.1 Paracoccus sp. S4493 | reverse complement strand
TTACTTGGGGAATGTGGGTGAAGTTGGAACTTCGGTATGGCTGATTTTCAAGCTCGTTCTGGTCGCACTGTTCATGCAGAGCTGGGCGGACTTTAATGGCGTCTTTTCAGCCATTGAGGGCGGCTTTGGAGCAATTGGAAACGCCATGTTGGCCGGGGGCCTTGGCGTTGGGGAAACAGAGACAAGTTTTCCTAGGGAATTGGACAACCTTGCAGAAAACATGGGGAACTACGCCAATGTCACTGCTGGTCGTTTGAACATTCTGGGCGGGATGATTAACGCCCTCATGTTCATGGCTATCGCGGTCTTTGGCGCACTTGCTACATTGGCAATGGTCGCATCTAGGGTCGTCCTGGCTGTGCTTGTCGGCTTGGCCCCCTTCGCAATCCTCGCAACGCTTACGGCGCAAACAAGATCCTACTTTGATACGTGGCTGAGCGGTGTGATTAAGGTCTTGATGTATCCGCTTATCCTGATCGGCATTTTTGCGACGATTTTGGGTATGGGCAACGCGACGATTGCCAGTATCGACCCCGAGGCGGTTGATACTATCGGTCAGATCACGCCTGTTCTGATGGTACTCGTGCTCGCATCCTTCCTCGTCCTTCTAAGCCCTTTGATCGTCACGATGGTCGCTGGTGACTTCGCCCTGGGGGCGGTCACGGCAATTGTGTCTGCAAGGGCGATAAAGACAGGAGCTGGCGCGCTGCGATCTGGTGGTGCCGCAGCACGTGGGGTTGGTACCGGGGCTGCGGGCATCGAGCCCTCAACAGGCGCAAGCGTTTCGGCACGCGCTGGCAACTACGCAGGACAAGCAGCTCGGGGTGTGGTTGCAGATACCGCATCGTACATGAAGAACCCCGTCAGCAATACCAATGATGCAGTGAACCTTCGCGCCAATCAGATCAATCGAGCGTCTGAACGTTTGGCAAGGCTGCGACGAAAATGAAAAAGGGGGGCATTGCCCCCCTTCTCTTTTGCTAGGCTAAGTCGCCTCTGGCTTTTTTTTGTCTTCGTCAGTCTTCTCTACATCAACGCTTTCGGCGGGACCGTCAGTAACGTCGCCTCCCATTACAAGCTTCAATTTCGGCTCAAGGTTTAGCCTGTCGCGCTTTGCCTTCTTCCTTGTCCGATCAACGACAGCGGGCGTCGGTTCGGCGTCCTTTAGCTTTCGGATTTCATCATAAAGGTCTAGCGATGATGCTACCCAGGCCGCGACGGTCTGCATGTCGTCAGTCGTGAGGTCCTTTACCGAAGGCAAGCTCAATGTCTGCGGTTCGTCCTGAGGCGCTTGCTCGGCTTTTCCGGTTGGCGTCACTAGTGATTGCGGGCTGCGCGCCGCGGACTGATCCGCCTGCTCAGCCGATGCGGGCAACGTCGCCGGCGTCGGGCCGTCCTGTTCGGTCGGCTGTTCAGCTTTATTGGCGGGCGCATCTTTCACCGGTGGCGGCTGCTGCGCTTTCAGTGATTTGCGTTCAAGGTGATTGATCCGCGATTGTAGAAGTGACTTCTCAACAGCTTCCCAGCTCAACTCGTTCTGCATCTCTAGGATTTTCGCAAAATGCCGATCCCTGTGGTGAACGATGGCTTTAACCTTCAATGGCTGCTTGCCGTTGACGATGATGATGCTCACATCCTCCGGCAAGCGTCTTGCTCCATCCTCTGTAAGCAGCGGCTTTTCATCGGTCCGTTCAGTCAACGTAACCCGCTGACCAAGGCCAAGTTGGCGAGACCGTGTGATTGCGCGTTTGCTTGTCATGCCACAAGCTTTCGAAAGATCCTCAATCGTCATTTCTTCGGAGGGCGTCATGTAAAGCTTCAACCCCGCACCGCCCTGTATCGAAAGCCGTTCTTCGTAGGAATAAATAGAGTCCAGCACAGGAATTGTCTGAGTAATAATTGCAATCCTGCCGTGGAAACCCCGAATGGTCGTCATCGCACGTGCTACAGCAGTCATCTTTCCGAGAAGATGGAATTCGTCCAGAATTATCATCGCGTGATACGGCTCGTCTTTCTCCGGCATCCGACTCTGAATCGTTGCAACAAGCTCGTTGAAAAACAGTCTGACCAAACCTGCAAGCGGCTCAAGATCAGCTTCAGCAACAACGAAATAGATCGAAGTCTTTTCACGGCGAAGATCGTTGAAAGTAAAATCACTCGCTGAGGTCATGTCATCAATATGCGGGTTGGCCCAAAGGTCAAAACCAGCATTATTCAAGACTGACTTGTAGGAACTAAGCGTTTTTGTCTCCAGCTTAGCCATGCCAGCCAATTCGGTTCGTAGGGCTGGCTCTGTGGCAGTTTGAGACAGGTTTTTGATATGCTTTTGAAGATCGCCTTCACCTTCTGAGAGGGCACGGTGAATTCCTCCAAGGGTGAAGTCCTTTCTTTCATAAGCCACGCCACCCATGACGCTGAAAAGCTGGATTGCACCCTTCAACCACTCCCCTGCCCCGTCAGCTTGAAGAAACAAAGTAGCAATTTTGCGGAGTTCAAAATTAATCTGGCCGTAGTCTGTAAGCTTTCCAATTCGCTCCAGCGGGTTGTACCGGTGCGATGCTTTTCCAAATTCTACAGGGGCAAATTTATAGATTTTATTGCCCATATTTGCGCGCCATCTGGCAGTGTTTTTGAAATTCTCTCCCTTAACATCCAGTGTGACTGTGGAACCTTCGAAGGTGAAAAGGTTGGGGTAGACAAAACCGACACCCTTACCTGCGCCCGTTGGTGCTACGATCAAGCAGTTGGGGTATTTATCTGACGTTATATACTGGCCCCGCGATTCAGGCGCTGAAGTCTTCGCAAGAATGAAGCCTTTGCCCGGCTTACCCAACAACTTGTTGCGCCGCATCTCCCAACGCGATTGCCATTCAGACGTACCTTGTTTCGTCAGAGCTTCAGACGCTGAGTGTGCGCCGAAGGCGAAACCGCCTATGGCAAGAAACAGGAATATCAACCAGACTTGGGTAAAAAGACCCTCGTTCTGCGTCTTAAGCATACATTCCCCAAGTGG
>NZ_JXYF01000479.1:0-644 GCF_000967735.1 Paracoccus sp. S4493 | reverse complement strand
ACGGTGCCGGACAGGTTCTGGATCAGGCCGATCATGGCAAGGCTGTCGGCCAGCAGGTCGATCCCCTCCGGGTCCGCGTCCTGACGCGGGTTCAGGTCGGAGACGTAGAGTTGGGCCAGCGGGAAATACTGGATCGGGGCGGCGGCGATAATTTCGGTTTTCATTGGTGGCATTCCTGTGTGCGACGATTATGTTATGGGTGCCTTGTCCAGTGTGAGGGCAGGACAAGGCGGGGGGCTTAAACGGCCCCGTGCTGGTTCAGGAAGCGGCGGCCGATCCCAAAATCATCGCCCTTCCTGACAAGCGCCCATGCTTCCGCGAGGCGCTGTTCAAAGATTGCTTTGCTCATGTGTTCACCCCCTTTCCGGTTGAAGCTGCGGGAAGCACCGGCCTGCTCACGGAGCGAAAGCAGGCCGATCTCTGGTCAGTGTTCGGACGGCAGGTAGAGCGTCAGGACACGGCGCGTCTGGTCGGGGTCACAGGCACAATCGGGCATCGTCGCGCCGTAGGTGTAGGCGGTGTCGTAGAGGTCGATCTTCCAGAAGATCGCCGCACCATCGGCCTCCACGCGACCAAAGGAATGATCCTCCCAAGGGTCGTTTTCCTCGGTGAAGTCGGTGAAGTTGATGACCTTCTCCATCAGC
>NZ_JXYF01000478.1:0-214 GCF_000967735.1 Paracoccus sp. S4493 | reverse complement strand
CGGGCAGCCTGGCCGACATCGACAAGGACCACCTGATCCAGCTGGTCGTGGGCCGCCCCCTGACCGAGGAATTCGTCAAGGAGAACACCCCGCAGGCGCGCCGCCTGCTGTCGGTCGCGGGTCTTGCCGCCGATCGCGGTGTCCGGGACGTCAGCTTCGATCTGCACGAGGGCGAGATCTTGGCGCTGTACGGCCTGATGGGGTCGGGCCGGAC
>NZ_JXYF01000477.1:0-386 GCF_000967735.1 Paracoccus sp. S4493 | reverse complement strand
TCGACCGGGGCTGGATCACCTCGTCGATGAAGCCCTTTTCAGCGGCCACGAAGGGGTTGGCAAAGCGGTCCTCGTAATCCTTGGTGCGGGCGGCGATCTTGTCGGCATCGCCCAGTTCGCTGCGATACAGGATCTCGACCGCGCCCTTGGCGCCCATCACCGCGATCTCGGCGGTGGGCCAGGCATAGTTGAAATCGCCGCGCAGATGCTTCGACGCCATCACGTCATAGGCGCCGCCATAGGCCTTGCGGGTGATGACCGTGACCTTGGGCACCGTCGCCTCGCCATAGGCGAACAGCAGCTTCGCCCCATGCTTGATGACGCCGCCATATTCCTGGCCGGTCCCCGGCAGAAAGCCCGGAACGTCGACCAGCGTCAGGATCGGG
>NZ_JXYF01000476.1:0-3732 GCF_000967735.1 Paracoccus sp. S4493 | reverse complement strand
TCATCGTCGGCGCTGTCGTCGTGAAGGCAGCATTGGAAAGCCCAGATGCTGCCGCAAAGCTGGCAGGCCTGCTGCGCGACCGGGTGACACGCGAGCTCGATGTGAAAGACATTCAGCAGCTCCTGGCCAGCCTCGACAAGAAGGCCGCGCGTCATGGCTGATCCGAGACACCCCGCCGCCGCCCCCACACCCCAGGACGAGATGCTGGAAGCCCTGGTCTCCGTCACCGCGGAGAACACCACCACGCTGATCGACGTGCAGCACCAGGCAGCTGCAACAGCGGCCTCGGTGAAGGATGCCCGCACCTACATGGCAACGGTCGTCAAGAACACGGACTGGGAGACCAACGGCAAGAAGATCGCTGCCATCCTGGACAATGCCCTGCGGCAGGATCGCGCCGCCCTGCATGCCGTCAGTGAGGCCGCACGCGACATGCGCGGGACATCCATCGAAATCACCCACAGGGCCGTGGATGCCGCTGTGGCGCAGATGGATGCCAGCAAGGCCTTCGACAGAGCCGCAGAGCGGCTCCTGGGAACCCTGGAGGCCCATCAGCAGGGCAAGTGGCGCAGGGCGGGCATCATCGCCCTCATCGGGGCGCTCTGCGGCGCTGTGGGGTTTCTCATGCGCGAACCCGTGAACAGGTTCACCGTCCTCCGCGAAGCAGGCGTCGAGATCAGCCGCGACGCCTCCGATCCAGCCTGCAGAGACCTCGGCGGAAGAACCATGCCCTCCGGGGACGAATGGGCCTGTGTCATCTGGCAAGACAAAGAGCAGTGAACCGTTGAGCAAAGGCCGGGGCGAACCTGTAATCGACCATTGGTTCAAGTCGAAGGACGATGCATGGGATGAGGGCAGTAGCCCTGTTCGCGGTATCCTGACAGAGATGCCAAGCAGGTTGGATAAAGCAGAAAACAGGCCTCTCAAGTACCAAAATAAGAAGCAAAATGGGCGAAGCCCCTTCTTGTTCTTCTTAGTTCTATAGTTCAGGCAAAAATAATCGTTACTTTACAGGCGCTTATTACTTTATAAATCACATATGGGGACTGATAAATCACATATGGGGACTGATAAATCACATATGGGGACTAAATCATGCATTTGACAATCACAAACCTGCACTTCATTTTGTGATTTATGATTAAGACTCTTAAAGTTGCCGCTGATCGCGCCCACGACGAGACCAAAACCGTGCTGCCTGCCGAGGTGGCACGCGGGGTCTACATCGAAAATCCGCCCAGTGCCGAAGCTCTCAAGCTGATGCACTTGCTGATAGGTACTGCGGGCGGACGCATGGCCGATGATGTGCGTCACGAGTTGCGACTGGCAGACATCAAGAAGATCGATGGTATGCGAAACCATACCCGTGCCACGATGCGGAAGCTCTTCGTCGAACTGCGGGGGGCAGTGATTGTCTTTGATGACACTGAAGCTCAATGCGAGATCATCGGCGGGTTTCTGGATCAGGCGACGCTGGATTACCGGCGTGAGGTCAGCGACGATCTCTTGGTCGCCTGGTGGTTCGGGAGAACTTTCCGTGAGATGGCCGAGAAATCCTGTCACTGGGCTATCCTCGACCGGCAGACAGTGTTTGCCCTGTCCTCGAAATATTCGATCCTGCTGTTCCAGCACGTCGCCAGTCTGGTGAACCTCAATCACGTCACCAGCAAAACATTCACTGTGGCTGAACTGCGGGCTGTGATGGGGGTGCCAGAAGGAAAACTTATACAGTTCGGGCATTTTAACAGTCGTGCTATCCAATCCGCTATTTCTGAAATCAACCAGACCTCACGTCTCACGCTGACCGCCACGCCGCGCAAGGTTGGCCGCACGGTTGTAAGTGTTACGCTTGCTTGGGAGGACAAACCATTTGAGCAGAAACGCGAAGCAAAGCGTGAGCTGGATCGTCCCAAAATCGGTCGGAAAGCGCGTCGAGATAAAACGGCAGAAATTCAAGTCACCGCATTTCCCGAAGCTGGCAGCATCGCTTACTCGCCTTACTGGATCGATCTGAAGCGTAGAGTGGGCTGCAATGTGGATAACGCCAAGGTTGCGACCGACTTCCGGCGGTTTTTGAACGAGCGCGGCATATCTCGTGATGCTAACAACATTGAAAAGCTGTTTTCGGATTTCTGCCGAACTGTTGGGAAGGTCTGAAGATGAGCTGGTCCATCAGCCAAGCGGCAAAAGAAACTGGTTTGTCGAAGTCTACCATCAGCCGTGCCATCAAAGCTGGTAGAGTTTCCGCCTTAAGGCAGGATGACGGCGCCTATTTGATTGAGCCGGCCGAACTATTCCGCGTCTACCCTCGTAGGGTTGCGCAACCCTCACCAGATGCGCGTCATGAAGCGTTGCGCAACCCACATGAAGAAACCTATGCAACCCCCTCGCATGCTGTAGAAATTTTGCAGGTAAAGCTTGCTATGACAGAAGCTCTGCTCCACCAAGAAAGAGAAAACTCTAAGAAGCAGCAGGAGACAGTAGAGGATCTTCGTCGGCGGCTCGATGCTGCGTCAGAAAAAGTTCTTGCTCTGGCGCAACCCGCGCAACCGTCATCAGACGCGCGTCATGACGCGCCACGCAACCCTCTGCAACCCCGGCGGTGGTGGTCTTGGAAGAGGAACTGAGGCGCCACAAACAACAAGGTCTTGGCAGTTTGACGCGTATGTATTAAATATTGGTACACACGATCAAAGTCAGGAGCGCCCATGCCCCGTAACACCTCCGTCTCCCTCGGGGAGCATTTTACCGGCTTCATCAGCGCCCAAGTCGAAGCAGGCCGCTACGGCTCCGCCAGTGACGTGGTCCGTGCCGGGCTGCGGCTGCTGGAGGAACACGAAGCCCGCGTTCGAACGCTCCAAGCTGCGCTCGATGAAGGTGATGCCTCCGGCCCCCCCGAACCCCTCGACCTCGCCGCCTTCAAGGCCGAGCTGCGCGCCGGACGCGCGGGGTGACCAAGCTCCTCCGCTTCACTCCGGCCGCCCGCGCCGATCTGGCTGGGATCTGGAACTACACCGCCCGGCATTGGGACACGCAGCAGGCTGATCGCTATCTTGAAGAGGTGCACGGGGTCTGTCTGGCCCTTGCCACCGGGGAGATGGTCAGTCGTCCGGTCGATCTGCGCCCCGGAACTCGCAAGGCGCGGTCCGGCTCGCATATGGTCTATGTCCGGGAAGGTGCGGACACCCTCGACGTGATCCGCATTCTGCACCAGCGCCAGGATGTCGAGCGCCACCTCTGACGCAACCCCTTTTCAGCCCTGACCCTACCTGTCTGGCGGAGAACGGGTATTTTGAATCGTTTAACCGATTGACGTGAATGCTCTTTTTTGCCGTTGCCGTGTTGGCACGTCCCCAGCATTCTGCGGCTATGGAACCGTCTCTTCAAATTCGCCCGGCACAGAAGTCTGACGTAGGTCAGATCAGCAGATTGGTGCAAAAAACAATCCGCATTAGCAACGCTCAGGACTACCCTAAGGCGGTTATCGACCGCGTGGTTGCTAACTTTTCAACCGACACGGTTCAGCACCTTCTGACAATCCGGACGGTTTTGGTTGCTATTCAAGACGATGTCGCAGTGGGCACTGCAAGTTTGGACGGCGAGGTCGTGCGAACTGTTTTCGTAGCCCCCGAAGTGCAAGGTCAGGGCGTGGGTCGGTGTCTTATGAACGCCATCGAGGCCATAGCAGATCAAGAAGGCACCACTGTGCTTCAGCATACATTCCCCAAGTGG
>NZ_JXYF01000475.1:0-970 GCF_000967735.1 Paracoccus sp. S4493 | reverse complement strand
TCAGCTGGACGATGCGGCCCCCGGCACCCGCACGCAGCTGCAGTTCGCGTCGCGACAGGACCTGGCCGAACACCTGCATCTGCGGTTGGACCACCCCCGGCGCGACCGTGACCAGCCGCGCGGCATAGACCTGTTCGGCAGGGGCGCGCACCGCGGGTCCATCCCCGTCCGGCGTCACCGCACGCCACAGGATCCCCGCGGCCATCATCAGCAGGGCCAGCGTCAGGAAGGTTAGGAACAGCCCCAGAAGGCTGCGGGACAGGAAACGCATGCGGATGGTCCATCTATGGGATGGCCGGGATAGCGCATGATGGGCAAACGAAACCTAAACGGAAAGCGATTCCAGTCGCGCCTGCAGCGACAGAAGGTCCGCCCAGGCCTCGCGCTTGGCGGCGGGGTTGCGCAGCAGATAGGACGGGTGCGTCATGGGCAGCGCAGGTCGCCCGAACGCCTGCACCCACTGGCCGCGCAGGCGCAGGATGCCGCGTTTCTCGATCGCCGCCTGACAGGCGATGTTGCCCATCAGCACGATCAGGTCGGGCGCCACCAGATCGACATGGCGGCGCAGGAACGGCAGGCTCACGGCAATTTCATCGGGCTCGGGGTCGCGGTTGCCGGGCGGGCGCCACGTCAGGACGTTCGTGACATAGAAGGCGCGTTCCGCATCGACCCCGTCGCGCGACAGCCCGATGGCCGCGAACATGCGGTCCAGCATCTGTCCCGCGCGCCCCACGAAGGGGCGGCCCTGCCGGTCCTCCTCGTCGCCCGGCGCCTCTCCAAGAATCAGGACGCGGGCCTTGGGATTGCCATCGGCAAAGCAGAAATTGCGGGCGCCCTTCTTCAGCTCGATCCCGTCAAACCCCTGCTGGGCCTCGGCCAGCGCGGCCAGGGTGCCAGCCCCGTCGGCCAGTGCCTGCGCCAGGGCCACGCGGCCGGCCAGATCGTCGTCGGCGGGCGGCGGCGGGGCCTG
>NZ_JXYF01000474.1:0-247 GCF_000967735.1 Paracoccus sp. S4493 | reverse complement strand
CGCCCCGGATCGGGGCCGCATCGGAGGATGCTGGGGCGATGCGGTTAACCTGTCGTTAACCCTGCGTGCGTTGCCTCAGGTGCCGGGTTCCTGATAGACGCCGGTCGCCTTCAGCGTATCCACCACCTCGCGGGGCATATAGGTCTCGTCATGCTTGGCCAGCAGGTCGCGCGCCTCGAACCGGCCGTCGCGGTAGTGACCCTTGGCGATGGTGCCCTGCCCTTCGCTGAACAGGTCCGGGCGGGGG
>NZ_JXYF01000473.1:0-239 GCF_000967735.1 Paracoccus sp. S4493 | reverse complement strand
CGAGGCCCTGGGGGTCGAGATCTTCCCCGGCATGGCCGCCAGCCAGGTGGTCTGGGACGGTGATCGCGTGAAGGGTGTCGTCGCCGGAGAGTTCGGTCGCGAACCCGACGGCAGCATCGGCGACGGATACGAGCCGGGGATGGAGCTGCACGGCAAGTACGTCTTCATCGCCGAAGGCGTGCGCGGCAGCCTGGCCAAGCAGATTGACGCGCGGCTGAACCTGTCGGCCCATGGCGATC
>NZ_JXYF01000472.1:0-342 GCF_000967735.1 Paracoccus sp. S4493 | reverse complement strand
TGCTGGTTGCCGCCCGACAGATGCGCGACGTTCAGCCGGTCCGACGCGGTGCGGATGTTCAGCGTTTCGATCATCCTGGTGGCGGCGCGGCCCTCGGCGCGGGCGTTCATCACCGGGCCCGCGGACATGCGGTCCAGCGTGGCCAGGCACAGGTTCTCGCGCACGTCGCCGGTCAGGACCAGGCCGGACCGCTTGCGGTCCTCGGTCACATAGGCCAGCCCGGCCTCGATCGCCTCGCGCGGGGTGGTGATGCGGGCGGGGCGCCCGTCGATGGTCACGGTGCCGGCCGTCTCGGCCGACAGGCCGAACAGTCGGTCGAAGATCTCGGTCCGGCCCGACCCC
>NZ_JXYF01000471.1:0-386 GCF_000967735.1 Paracoccus sp. S4493 | reverse complement strand
GGCCGGGCGCATCGACGCGCTGGTCGCGGGGCAGGTCGATCCCGTCTCGGGCCAGCCGGCCAGCAAGGCGGCGGCGGTGACGGTGGGGCGGTTCGCGGCCGCGTGGCACGCGTTCCTGGTCAGCGACGCGCCGGTTTCGCCGGACTGCGCCTATTGGGCGCAAAGCCGTCTGCCCGGCGGCTGGCAGGTCGAGATGGCGGGCACCCGCGCCCCCGATGACTGGCAGGACTGGGTGCAGCGGCTGCTGGGCCTGGGCGCGCCTGCCCAGCAGATGGGCGATCCGGCGCGCGGTCTGCACCGGATGGCCTTTCACCGCGACGGCCGGCTGGCGGCGGCGCTGTTCGTCGGCCCCCGGCCCGTGGCGCTGTCGCGGTCGCACCTGGCCG
>NZ_JXYF01000470.1:0-247 GCF_000967735.1 Paracoccus sp. S4493 | reverse complement strand
GTCACGACATCCTGCGCGGCGCGCAGCACCTTGGAATGCGCGGGGTCCTTCAGCGCATGACGCAGGGCGTCGATCGCGTCGACATCGTCGGGACCGTCGGGAAAGTTCAGTGCCCGGATCAGGGTCGTGGCGTCCACCGGGGCGCCCTGGGCCTCGAACCGCAGGGCGGTCTGGCGCTGATCGGCGGTCTGGCGGGGCTTGGGCAGGGGGGCCGCGGGGCGGGGCGCGGCGGCCGGCTGCGGCTCGG
>NZ_JXYF01000469.1:0-250 GCF_000967735.1 Paracoccus sp. S4493 | reverse complement strand
GCCGCGCAGGATGTCGTGACGCTGATGGCGGGCCAGGATGTCTACATGGACGACCTGCCGCCGGAGATGGCCCGCCCCGACGTCTGGCGCCGCTATGCCGCCGGTGAGCGCGGCAGCGCCGTCGCGGCCCTGGGCGGCATCCACCACCAGCCCGCGCTGGAGATCGCCGCCACCATGCTGCGCGAGGACGAGATCTTTCGCGACACCGCGCATCACTTCCTGCGCCATTTCGACGGGCTGACGGCCCGCC
>NZ_JXYF01000468.1:0-5251 GCF_000967735.1 Paracoccus sp. S4493 | reverse complement strand
GACGCTGGCGACGCATGGGTTGGGATCGAGCAGCTTTGTTCAGCGAGCAACTACACGCGGCAACAGTTTGCTGGCCTGATGGGAGCTTTTGGGCGGCGTGTTTCGCATACCCAAGGCTATGATGAAGAGACCTACTTCTTTGAAGTAGAGTGGGATCACGAAAACAGCGGTTGGCGCTACAAGCTTCCGTCGACCGTGCGGGATGCGTTGGTCCAAGAAGAAATTGTGACCGACTGAGTTCTAATCTTTACGACCCCGGCGCGATCTGGGGCTGCGTAACCGTCCGGGATCTTCGCGAGAGGTCTAAGACAAGGCCGGGGCGTCCGCAACGCCCCGGCTTTTTTCAATTACTGGCCGTATATTTCGGAAGCCCAACCATGGACGTGACCAGGGTTGCCACCTTTCAGGGCCATCGCGCAGATAGCGACCAGCTTTAGAAAGTTGACATCCGATGCTTTGGGTTTGTTTCCAGTTTCAAGGACCCACAACTCCCTCGCCATGCGGTATGCGACAGTGGCGACGTCGGCACGTTCAGTTTCATCAGCCATTTTTCATCTCCAAAATTGAGGTTCTTCGGCAGGCTGCGACTCTTACTCCAGCCAGCTGGGGCTTATTCTTCTACAATGAATTTTCTATATGCAATTGATTTTTATATTTTTTTTGGGGTGTGAATAACTCCTTCCCCTGCTTTCTTGATCATCCCCAACCTCGCGTAGAGAGTGCCTTTAGGGCGCAAGCTTGCGAAACGACATTTCAAAGTCAAAGCTCGCTAACAGGTAAAAACCGGGCCAGTCCGCGCCGGTCGGCGCTTGCTACCTGGCGGCTGCTTCGCCCGACACGGCCCGTCCCGGTTGTTCCCTGTAGATCATAGAAGAGAAAAAAAAATTGATGCTGTTTTTAAAAGATATTTTAGGGGGGGTCTGTTCACCTAGATGAACAGGGGTCTGTTCACCTAGATGAACAGGGTTAGCAATCAATCGGCTAAATTATTGACCGGATTGTCACGATATGTAACACCACAGAGGCAATGCGGGACTGGGATGAACAGACCCATGTTCATGTGGAGAACACGGTATGGCTGATGATCTGCCTTTGAGGGGCTTCGTTCAAACTGACCTTGCTACGCATGAGGCATGGTCGCAGCTGACCATGGAAAAGCCTGCGGCTGCTGCGCTTCTACACAAGCTGATCGTTCTGGCAGACCGGGATAACCTCATCGTTGCATCCTACGCAGCACTTGCTGAACAGCTGGGAGTAAGTGCCATGACCATTCGGCGCGCAATCAAGGTATTACGTGATGGCGACTGGATAGACGCTGCGCAGGTCGGTGGCGCAGGAACCGTAAATGCCTACGTGCTGAATTCCACGGTCGCTTGGAGAAAGCGGCGCGACGGCCTTCAGTATGCTGCCATGCGCGGCACAGTGCTCTTGTCTGGATCTGAACAGGGAGACAGACTTTTGTCTGAAAAGGCGCGGCCATTACGGCATCAGGTTCCAGGCCTGCTTCCTGATGAAGAGCAGCTTCCTAGTGGTGAGGGCCTGCCACCTGTTTCGCAGCCCCTACTGGACGGCTTTCTTCCAGATATTCCTGCGCGTCGAATCAAAAGAGATTAGCCTGAACGCCGGTTAGCGCTTCATCAGCCTTGCCCAGAAGCCACGCCTCGCTTGCTCCTCGGCAGCAGGCTTGGGTAGCGACCTAACATATTCGTCTATCATGCGCTTGCGTTCTTCAGAGACGGCCAAGGCTGCAGTCAATTCATCTTGGACAGCCTGAAGTTTAGCCTGAAGTTGTTTGACAACATCACCTGACAAGTCACTGTGATCGCCTATTTTTGACGTGTCACGACCTGATCCTATTTCAATTTTTTGCCGTGGAAGGCTGTCAGCCTCGGAGCGTCTGATTTTGTAGACCCTTGCTAGCTCTGCGGTGTCAATTTGCCAGACCTCGACACCCCCCTCCACCGACTTTTCTCCACTTATTGTACCATTTTTCAAAGCACGTTGCAGGGTTGGTCTGGAAACTTGAAACACCTTTGCAGCCTTGGAAACGGTTAGCATGGGCATTGGGAAATCCACCTGTAACGACCTTGTTCGACCGGCTGGCATGGTTGTAATATCATTTACCAACCCCTTGGACATCTAGCCTAATGCCTGATCCTTGGCCTTCATCATCTAAAAAAACCACTCCTGCCTCTTCGTAGGCCCGGCGCAGTGCAGCTACTGCCTCTGCTGATGCTGGCGGGTGAATAGAACCTTCAGCACGTTTAAGCGTTGATACCGACACTCCGGCAGCGTTGGCGGCAGTTGGTTGCGCAATCCCCAAAAGAGAGCGGGCGGCGCGTAGCTGTGCTGAAGTTGTCATCTTTTCTCTTAATCTAATTAAACCACTAGCGTTATGGTCCTTTTAGACCATACCTCTAGAACGGAGTTCTGACAATGCGACGCGAAAACCGCGTTTCGGCAGCCGTCCGCGGCTTGCCTGACGACATTCGGGACGGCAGCACCTTGCAGCTTCTGGAAATCATGGACCAGCTGACAGCCGGGCAGCTGATGGAGCAGGCCGAGTTCTGCGAAGCCTCAAAGCATGACGGGCTTATTCGAATTTCCAGGGCTGTGCGGGTCTTGGCAGGCCAAAGGGGTGCAACACGAACAGCCAGCTGATCGAAGCCCAGGACGTGGCGCAGCGCCTGGTCGCGATCCGGGCCGGTTCAACCTACGGGACTGCTGCATAACAGCAGACGATCACGGGCACTGGCCAGAAATAGTATTTCCACCCGACAATCCAGACGAGGAGGGATATGAAAGCGGCGCCGAGCAGGACCTTCAGGAGCGTGTTGTTCAGGTTCTCAGGTCGGAACTCGTCCTCCCATCTCTCCCTTCGGGATTTCCGCATGCGTCTCTCCTGACGGGCGGTTCTTGCTGTCTGACAGCCTGTCGCCGGAGGGCGGATCGATGGGCTGCGGCACGCGATCTCCATGCGCGCCGTCCATTCGCTGCCCTCTGCCCCACAACCCCCGGCTGATCCCCGCCCCCCTGGGCGGTCCGGCGCATAACACCTCATATCCGCCAGAGTGCAGCCAGGGGTTGAAGCGCCACCCCTGCACCAGGCACCGTCTCACCAGCAAATCCGGCCGCTGCCACCAGCGCCACGGTCCAGATCCAGACCCTCCCTCGGACCCCCACCCGCCGCGCGCGCAGACGCTCGCGGAGTCGTCCGCTCAGCCCACAAGGGGCCTCACGTCCGACGGCAATCAAAAACTCCACAATCCGTCCATCCGGCGGGGGGTCGCCAGCTCCCTGGCGGGCGCTCCCCCCCGGCGCGCAAGGGCGCCCGGACTGTGGATTTTTTGCCTGCCTTAATAACCTAACACTAATTATCATAACAGTGTTGACTTTAGGGCTCGAACGTGCTATATAGTACTCATCGAAACGAAGGTTTCGATGAGTGGCACCATCTTGGAGACGGATAGTGCTCTATCACTACCACATTCACACCCAACCGAAGGAAAAGGAGATGCATGATACCAACCATTCCCCAAGCGTTAGATCTCTTGGGATAACTCAATTGGCAATCATGTCTGTAATCCGAAAACATCCCAACCAGGCTTACGGAACGGCGATTGCCAATCTTGTATCCAAAGATCTGAATAAGGAGGTATCGGACGCCCAAGTTTTTGTGACCTTAGGTCGCCTTGAGCGCCACGGCTTAGTGGAACCCGATATTAAGAATCCAGAGCCCACGGGGGCGAGAGGTCGACCAAAAAAAATGTACCAACTCACTGCATCCGGTAAAAGGGCCCTGGAGCAGGTTGTGTCGACACTAAATTCTCTCAATCCTGTCCGGATGCCAAATGAAAGGAATTCAAATGGCATTCAAATACCCAACGGTGTTTTCGCGTAAGAAGACACCAAAAAAGCGTAGGCATACTCCCCCTTTCTGGGTGGTGTTGCCGTTGTATCTCGCCCTCTTTTTTAAAGAGGAATTTTACGAGTATCGCCTCAATCTTCAGCGTCGCTACGCACGCGAAAAGAGGAAAGGCAACAGGAGCGCTTCGCTCTACTGTCGCCGCGTGGCGAGGGACTGGTGGTTTGCAGCCGGAGTAAGGCTTGTGACTTTTGGTCTTCGTCTCATCCCATTCGCTAAAATGGGATGATGCAAACACAAATCGGCTAGGGAAAGCCATATCTTCTGGGTGTAGCCTTTTGCGAGAAGGCTGCACCCTTCTTACATCTGAGTTAGCAAGTTGCAATTTCAAATTCAACTTTTCACATAAAAAGTGATCGATCTCCATTTTTAGCCCACTCCATGAATGCAGCTCATTCAGTTAAGCCTCTAAATTATAATATTTTTTAGTGCCCAAAGTCGTGGTCAAAGCTGCGGCGCTCCTGCTCCTGCACCCGTTCCCGCGCCTCCCGCTCGGCAGCCTCGCGCTGCGCCTCCTGCCGGCGCTCGACATCGAGATCCCGCGCCAGCCCCTCGGCGGCGGCTGAGGCGCCGGGCGCTGCGGCAGCGAAGAACTCCCCCCAGGCATCGGCAGGTGCAACCCGCTCCACCGCCTCACGCACCTGTTCCACAGCCCGTTCCGCGACACGCTCCAGCCAGGCGCGGCCCTTCTCGGCCAGTTCATGGGCCACACGGGCCACCTCAACAGCCTGCTCCTTGATCTCCCGCCAGACCTGCACGGCCGCGACCTCGATGCCGCGCTCCTTGAGCTGCCACGCGCCGGCGGAGAGCTGCGGCAGCGGCTGACGGTCCAAAGAGACGGCCCGAACCGTCTCGCGCAGGGCTTCGGCCTCGTCGCCGCGCTCCCGTGCCTCCAGGGCGCGCTCCTGGGCCTCGACGCGCTGCGCCTCCAGCGTCCGGTGATCGACGCGCTCATGGGTGCCACAGCGCTCCAGGGCGTGGTTGGTGTCCCGGGCCCAGGCTTCCCGCCAGCCCTCCAGCAGCTCCTTGGCGTTCCAGTCCCGGTTCTTGGTGGTGAACCCCTCGGGACCGATCTCGCGAGTGGTCAGCAGGATATGGGCATGGTGGTTGCGCTCGTCGCCCTCACGCCCTGGGGCGTGCAGGGCGATATCCGCGACCATGCCCCGGTCCACGAACTCGCGCTGGCAGAAGTCGCGGACCAGCTGCAGCCGCTGCGGGGCGTCCAGCTCGCAGGGTAAGGCTACCCTGACCTCACGGGCGACCTGGCTGTTCTTGCGCGTCTCGGCCAGCTCCACCGCGTTCCACAGCGCCGCCCGGTCCTGCACC
>NZ_JXYF01000467.1:0-243 GCF_000967735.1 Paracoccus sp. S4493 | reverse complement strand
GCCGCCGTCGCGGGCGGCATCCCGGTCATCAAGTCGATGACGGAGTCGCTGGCCGGCAATCGCATCACCCGCGTGATGGGCGTCATGAACGGCACCTGCAACTATATCCTGACGCGGATGGAAAGCGCGGGCCTGCCCTATGACGCCGTCTTCGAAGAGGCCCGCCAGCTTGGCTATCTGGAGGCCGACCCGACGCTGGACGTGGGCGGCATCGACGCGGGCCACAAGCTGGCGATCCTGTCG
>NZ_JXYF01000466.1:0-831 GCF_000967735.1 Paracoccus sp. S4493 | reverse complement strand
CGGCCAGGGTCTTGTAAACCTGGCTGATCGACTTTTCCACGAACGGGGAGGTGTCATAGGGATAGGTGATCTCGACTCCGGCGGGCAGGGCGTCGGCAAGGCCGTCGATGGTGTCGCGCACGGCGGCGGCGGTCGACACGGCGTTCGCGCCGGTGGCCAGGTTCACGGCGACGCCCGCGGCCGGGTTACCGTTGTAGCGCGAGCTGCCGCCATAGCTTTCCTGACCGATCTCGATCCGGGCGACGTCGCCCAGAAAGACCGTCGATCCGTCGGGATCGACGCGCAGCAGGATGCTCTCGAACTCCTCGACCGTGGACAGCTGCGACTGCGCGGTGACCGACACGGTCAGCCTCTGGCCCTCGGCGGCGGGCTGCGCGCCCAGGTCGCCCACGGTGACGTTGGTGTTCTGCGCGGCCACGGCCGCGGTGACGTCGGCGGGCGTGACGCTGTACTGGACCATCTTCATCGGGTCCATCCAGACCCGCATCGCATAGCCCGAGCCGAAGGTGTTGATCGACCCGACGCCCGGCGTGCGCTTGACCGGATCCTCGATGAACTGCGAGATCAGGTCGCCCAGCTGGACGGTGGTATAGGTGCCCTCTTCCGCCGTCAGCGCCGCCACCAGCAGGATCGAGCTGGTCGAGCGTTCGACCTGCACGCCCTGCTGCTGCACCACGTCGGGCAGCTGCGACGTGACCAGCTGCAGCTTGTTCTGCACCTGGACCTGGGCGATCTCGGGGTCGACGGTGTCGTCGAAGGTCAGCGCGACCGATGCCGACCCCGGCGTCGAGTTCGACGTCATGTAGGTCAGGCCGTCGATGCCGGTCATCG
>NZ_JXYF01000465.1:0-804 GCF_000967735.1 Paracoccus sp. S4493 | reverse complement strand
CGAGCCCGACCCGCTGCCGGACGCGTCCCCCCTGGACGATGGCTCTCCGCAGGTGCTGGACGCCGCCACGGTCGGCCCGGACCAGTTCCTGTGGACGGCGCGCCCCGTGGTGATCTTTGCCGACACGGCGGACGACCCGGCCTTTGTCGACCAGGTGGCATCGCTGCGCCGTGACGGTCGGGCGCTGGCGTCGCGCGACGTGGTGCTTGTCCTCGACAGCGACCCGTCGGCCAACAGCGCGTGGCGACAGCAGCTGCGCCCGCAGGGGTTCTCGCTGGTGCTGATCGACAAGGACGGACAGGTCAAGATCCGCCGCCCCGTCCCATGGGATGCCCGAGAGATCGGCCGCGCCATCGACCGTCTGCCCCTGCGCCGGCAGGAGATCGGGCGCGGCAGCGTGATGCGGTAAGGCGCAGGGCCGCGAAACTTGTGGATTTGCGGCGCGTTCCCTATATCATGACCGGTATCCGGCACGGTTGCCGGATCAGCAGGAGGGTTGATCATGGCCAATTCGCGTTCCGACCGCAGCCTGTCGCAACCGCGCGCGCCCAAGGCGTCCGCCCGACCCGACGCACCCGTGCTGCGCAGCGAAGCAAAGCCGAAACCGACCGCCGTCAGCCGTGCGAACGAAATCGTGCGCGCCATCGGATTGCGTCCCATCACCGGCCTCTCGGGTCCGAAGATCGGCTACTGACCTCGGTCGCCGACAGCCGTTCGCGCATCTGCGCCAGTTCCTGCGGCAGGCGCGCACCGATCTGTGCCGCGGCCTGCGCCTCGTCCTCGTCCAGCATCGCCTCGACCGCG
>NZ_JXYF01000464.1:0-242 GCF_000967735.1 Paracoccus sp. S4493 | reverse complement strand
TCGGTCAGCGCCTCGATCATGGGAACGAACACGCCCAGGACGCGCTTGTCCGCCGGCAGCCAGGTTTCCTGCATCCGCTTCAGCGCAGCGGCACTGGCGGTGTTGCAGGCCAGGATCACCAGATCGCAGCCCTCGTCCCACAGGCGCTCGACGCCCTTGCAGGTCAGATCGAAAATGTCGTCGGCGGTGCGCACCCCATAGGGCGCATGGGCGTTGTCGCCCAGATAGACCAGCGGCAGGTC
>NZ_JXYF01000463.1:0-992 GCF_000967735.1 Paracoccus sp. S4493 | reverse complement strand
GGGCGCCCGCGTGATGCTGGTCGACCGCAACGCCGACGCGCTGGACGCGCTGACGCGCGAGCTGGGCGCAGACGCGATCGCCCAGGTCACCGACCTGCTGGACGCGGACAGCTGCAACGCGATGGTGCCGCAGATCCTGGACAAGGTCGGCCAGATCGACATCATGCTGTGCAACGCGGGCAGCTATATCGGCGGCAATCTGGTCGACACCAACCCGGCCGCCATCGACCGCATGCTGAACCTGAACGTCAACGCGGTGATGAAGAACATCCATGCGGTGGCCCCCCACATGATCGAACGCGGCACGGGCGACATCATCGTCACCAGCTCCATCGCCGGACACGCGCCGATCCACGTCGAGCCGGTCTATACCGCGTCGAAATGGGCCGTGACCTGTTTCGTCCAGACCATGCGCCGCCAGCTGATGGGCCACGGCGTGCGGGTGGGACAGGTCTCTCCGGGGCCGGTCATCTCGGCCCTGCTGGCGGATTGGGAACCCGAACGCCTGCAGCGCATGAAGGATGCCGGCGCCCTGATCGAACCGGTCGAGGTCGCGGACGCGCTGATGTACATGCTGACGCGCCCGCGCAACGTGACGATCCGCGACATGATCGTGCTGCCCAGCAACTTCGACGTCTAGGCGAACGCCTCGCTGGTGGCGCGCGACAGGTGCCCCCCGGTGGGATCGCCCACCGGGACGCCGTCCTGCGCGATGGTCCGGCCGCGCAGCAGGGTCCGGACCGGCCAGCCGGTGATCTCCATCCCCTCGTAGGGCGTGTAGTCGCAGCCGTGGTTGAGCTGCGCCTGTCGGATCGGCCGGGTCAGGGTCGGGTCCCACAGCGCCAGGTCGGCATCCGCGCCGATGGCGATGCTGCCCTTCTGCGGATAGAGGCCATAGAGCCGCGCGGGGTTGGTCGCGGTCAGCGCCACGAACCGCTGCAGGCTGATGCGCCCCTTGCCGACGCCTTCGGAAAACAGGATCGGCAGGCGGG
>NZ_JXYF01000462.1:0-13445 GCF_000967735.1 Paracoccus sp. S4493 | reverse complement strand
ACTTGGGGAATGTATGCTAAGCCAGCAGCTGGATTGTCATACCAAGCGGCGCCATAGACATTAAAAAGTTCTTTGCTCATTGAATTTCGAACTGCAACTTCAAGTGCTTGCAATGGTCCATAGAACGCAGCACTCACAGCCGTATTCCAAGTGTAAAGGCGAGCGGCTTCCTCACGGTTGCCACCTGCAGCTATAAGGTAAGTAGCGAAGCGGTCAGCTGAAAGCGTCGCTTCCAATTCATTCAGGGCGTCCTCACTATAGGCATACCTCTTGACATCTGCGTCCATATCCGACATATACCCCCTTCAATATGTCTGACTTGCAGAGCCATGTTCAGAAGAACCAGAACCGCGATAAGAGCCGAAACCAACTGAGCTGTCCCGGCAATTTCTGATGCGACCGCTTCGAATTGCGATTGGCCCAGTGACGCCAACAATTCCATGGTGTTCAAGTAGGTTCGCTCGATGAATCCCATGATCTTACTCCACGCTTGCGCATAGCCTTGTGACCATAGGCAGTAACGGTCTGCTATAATCGGCCAGTTTGTCTCGCGCAGCCTCAAACCTGCCGCGTTCAGCCTCACCCCACACAAATTTAGAGTCGGGGCTGACCTCTGCCCAGATCGCCTCAACTAGTGGCCGGGACTCGTTCCAGTCAGGATAGAGCTGATCGCAAGAGCATGTCTCATTCGATGAGACTGCCCTTGCTCTTTCAGCACTGCGAAATTCCCGGCCGAGTTCAAGCCGCCACTCAAATCCGAGTGGCTGGTCAATCATCCATTGCGGACGGCCAGGGTGGTTCAGGCATCGCTTACGATCACGCAATTCTGGGTCAACGTGCGCGCTTTCCACGCTCGCGTCAGTCCCCGCGCCTTCATTGGTCTGGGCGACCGCGGGATGGCCCGCGAGGGCGATAGTAAGAGCTAGGGAAAGCCCAACAACGTTGTCATGATTCATCGACCGTCTCCGTTTGCGCGTCGTATCGGCTTGGCAGGAATACCTCTAGCACACCGCGCTTTCCGTCGCGCTTTCCGACATGAATAACCACGTCGATAGAGCGTACCACATAGGAAATCATGTCCTGATAGGTCATCTTTCCATCGGCCTCCAACGCTGTCTGCGCCATGCGCTCCACAGCTAGCTCCGCCGTTTCAGCATGTATGGTCGTGATCGAGCCGCCATGCCCCGTGTTGATCGCTTTCAGGAATGTATAGGCATCAGCCCCTGTGACTTCGGATAGGATGATCCGGTCAGGTCGCATTCTCAATGACGACTGAAGTAGCACGTCAGGACTACGGAAGGGATCGTTGCGGTTTGATACCATCATCACCTTGTTGGGCTGGCGTGGCATCAGGTCAGGCACGTCCTCGATAGTGAGGATGCGTTCGCTGTTATCGACTTGGCCCACGAGCCAGCGTGCTATCGACGTTTTCCCCGAGCTGGTCCCGCCGCTGACAACAACATTCAGCTTTTCCCTGACGCACATTGTCAGCGCGTCGATCAAGTTGCCTTCGGCCAGGCCCCAGACACGGTTTGTCAGCTCTCGCCTTGCCGCACTTGCGCTTTCCGGCCCGTCGCCAAGATAGGCAGGCTCAAACATTTCAGTATCCGATTTGAAGAAACGCATCGCCAGTGCGTCCCCGCCGCGAACAACGGGGTGCTGGATCATCTGCGCCCGGATAAGCCAATCGCGGTAGTTGATCGAAACACTGCCCACGGGATGCTTTTCAGAGATGCGAATATCGCCTTCGGCTGCAATCTGCATCCCAGCATCCCTGACTTCTTCATTTGACAGTTTGATGGGGGACAGCTTCATCGAGGCATCCCCACGGTTCTCATACCAAACCTGACCGTCAGGATTTACGCAAACTTCAACAAGATCGTCGTTCAGAAGATCACGCAGCCGACCGAATGCCTTATCGACATAGCTTTCATCCATCAGAAGATCTCCAAATCGCGATCAACGATGATCGTTACCGATGTCCCTTGGCGAACATGGATGGTCGGCGGCAGATTGATGTACGATCCGATTGCCGTGTCCGTTGCAGACGAGAAATCGTCGCCCACGCCTTGAACCACCGTGGAAACGTCATCGTCCTCTAGTTTGTTAGCGGCAATCGCTGGACCTGCCCCGATAATCGAGATCGCAGCGGCGCCGCCAAAGCGTTTTCCGAAACGTGTATCAACTGCACCGCCCGTACCGCTCCGGCCCAACTGGTCGGCGCCGTAGGAGGCAATGTTGACCGAACGGTTGCTAGGCGTAAGAATCCGCGTCCACACGATCAGAATGCGTTCCTGCCCTAGCTCGATGCCGCTGCTGTACTCGCCAAAGACCTTTGATCCGCCCGGTATAAGGACCGCCGATCCATCCATGCTGTGAACGTCCTCGGACACCACACCCCGGATTGGTCCGGGCAGGGTGCTGTCCACTGCCGTTTCAAGAGACGCCTGAATAATCGTACCTTGCGGGACTGTGGCTTGTGGCGCTGTAATCTGTGTTGCCCGCGCTACCGGGACCGGTTCGACAATCCGCTGAACGAAGGACTCGTTTGCGCTAAGTTGACGGCCCTCAGCCGCGCCGGCTTCCGACGCGCCGCTGTTGTTCACGGCCACAAGGGCCGATTGCGCGCGCTCGCGCTCCAACGCTGCCCGTTCAGCCCGAAGTTCCTCAAGCCGTGCCCGGTTGTCTAGCTCTAGCTGCGCCTGTCTGTCGCGCTCACGCGCCTCCTCCTCAAGCCGCAGGGTTTCAGCTCGAAGGCGCTCTTGCTCCAAGGGGTCAACTGCCCGCGCCTCGTTTAGCTGCTGCTGAAAGTTCTCCGACTGCTCCAGAAGATCTTGCTGTGCCTTGGTCTGCGCAGCAGCCAGGTCGCGTTGGTTCGCGGCAATTTGCTCGCGCATCCCGGCCAATGAGGCTTGAAGCTGTTCCTCAATGGCACGGGCGCGTTCCTGGTCATTCTCAGCCGTGCTGCGGAGGGTCGCAATGTCGGACGCGAACCGGTCCCGCTCACGTTCGAGTTCTTCACGAAGAACCCTTTCTTGCTCCGTTTCATTTTCTCGCTCAGCAACCAAAGCCCGAGCCGCCGCCAGCTCTGTCTCCAGGTCGGCCAGACGGGCCAGCGTCGCGCTGTCCGTCTGTGTCGTAACGACAGGTCGATCAATGAAAATCGGGTCGGGTGCATCTGGCAGTCCAAGACTGTCAGATGCCGATCTGTCCTCAGGAAATTCCTGAACATTGCTCGTAGGGATCGCGAAGGCTGGCTGTGACGGTGGGGAGACGGAATTATAGACAGCATATCCACCAATGCCCAAAACCAACGCCGCCGCAGCCAGTCCGGCAGACTTTGCGGCCGATCCTCGCCTTCCGGATGATGTTGCCTTACCTTCGATGTCAGCCATCCTGCTGCGTAGATTGCCTTCATCCTTAGCTTCAGGTTCGGCAGGCTTATCGGAGGGCGCGGTCGCGCCTTTACCTTCGATTTCGGCCATTCTGCTGCGCAGATCGTTGCTTTCATCGGTCATTGGAAAAGCTCCACGATGCAGATTTCCTGATTGCCGAGGCGCAGTGCCCATTGCTGCGATGTGCCGCTGACGCGAACAATCCGGCCATCCATGCTTTGAGAGTTGACGCTGCGCTCACGCCCGCCCGTCACCTTGAAGACAGCGGGAACAGGCGAATTTTCTCGGAATCTGAAATACGTGAATGCACCATCATCCCAGATTGCGGTTGGGGTGATTTCGCTGCTGGCGCTGACGCCATAGTTGGTATTCGCGGCTGTCCGAACCGGCGTCGTCCCGGCCTGCTGACGTGCCCGTGCAGGATAGGAGAAGCGGACAACATAGAACGGGGTGGCAGTCTCTTTGACGCTGAAATAGTAACTCCGCCGATCCGTGTAGACCGTCACGTTGGTTTCAACATCACTTGCCGTTGGCTTAATCGCGAAAACCCGGTCCCCCGGTATCGACTGAAACTGGAACGCAGACGTATCACCTGCCACAATCGACACGATCCGTTCCCCTTCCTCAAACTCGACCGTGGTGGCACGGGTCAGGGTCACGTTGATGGAATAGACCTGACCATCGACGTGCGGTGTGACGCGGACACGTCCATCATGAGACCCACGCGGCGGCGTGGCTTCACCGAAAGCTGCCGTACCAAGGCAGGCAATCAGCGCGCAGCAAAGTATCCCGGTACGCATCAATCTCTCCTGTCCTGATAAAGCTGGTAGTCGGTCACCGTGAAGCCCAATGGATTTTGCCATACGGCTTCGAGTGTCTTTTCCTGCTCAGTTGCGAAGTCGAAGCCGATGACTGCTGTGAAATTGCCTGTGTTGGACCCATCAGGGTTCGTCAGCCGCTTTCGCATACGAACCTGGACACGATCATCGCCAAGAAGGTTGATGCCGGTTACGACCACATCGACCTGCGTTCTGTCGCCGTACCGGGTCGGCAGATAGCGGTCACTGCCAGAATCCCAGAGTTCGACCAGACCAGTCCGCGCCGCGCCCAATGTCCTCGAAAGCGCACGATTGATCCGAACATCGTTGTCGATCTGGTTATAGGACTCGCGGTCGATCACGTACTGATAGACGAGCGACTGTACGACCGCAGAACGTTCATTGAGGCTGACGGACCCGATCGCTGCATTGGGCACCGCCATTCCAGTTTCAGGATCAAACGGTACGACGATTGGCGCGGGGGGCTGATGCCAGATCATGACCGCAGCCGAAGAACAGACGGAAACAATGGCGGCGGCGGTCATTCCTGCGAAAGCGATCTTCCACAGTCTTTCGCGCTGCATTGCGCCGTAGATGACTTCTGCCTCAAGGATGCTTTTATCGTTATCGGCCATTAGTCGAAATCCGGTTGTGTGAAGTCGGTGAATTTTTCAATGTCGGCAAGCGTTGCTGCATCCAGCACCCCGGTCATTCCGACATTCATGGTCTGGACTGATTCAAGCTGCCACATCGCTGCCATGGCGATTGCCAGTTCAGCGGTGACGCGGGTGTTGTGATCGACCGAAGCCTTGAGGCTGTCCAGGTTCTGAATTTCTGCGACGAGAACACCGACGCGCTGGACGGACTGTCCGGCCTCGGCGTAGGCGACTTCTGCTGCCGCCGATGTAGCGGCCCCTGTCGTCGTTGCAGCCGCGTTGCGTTCAGCCTCAGGGACACCCGAGGTTGCCATTGCCGTAATTTGCTCTTGCGAGGTGCCGCCGCCAGATAGTGCCGCCGCTACGCGCTCCTGAAACGCCTCTGCGCCCGCACCTTGTAGACCAGACCAGTCGCCTCTTGCACCCTGCATGAGTGTGCCGAGCATATCCGCGTCAAATTCGCCTTCGAGAATGCCGTCCAGGTCAGTGCCCAAGGCAAGTTCAAGAATATCCGTTGGGTTGCTGAGAAGGTTTTCAATGTCACCCAGTTTCGACAAATGCTGATCCATCAGCTCGATCTGCTCAACGAGCATGGCGATTTGTTCTTCCTGCAAACCCATATCCACAAGCATTTGTTGGAACGTTTCCAACTGCTGCAACAGATTGCGCGAGTCGATAACAGGAACACCCTGCGCATTGGCGACCGTGGGTGTGAAAGCGCCGATGCCGGGAATAAAGACCAAAGACAGCGATGCCGAGGTAAATGCCGCTTTCAGGAGTTTCATCGTATTCATCACGCTATCCAATCAGAGGTCAGGTTGGGTGAAATCAAAGAAGGACATGGCTTCTCTTTGCTGAGCGAGGCGCGATGCCTGTTGGGCATATTCGGATTGCGTTCGAGCAGCTTTGTTTTCGATCCGTGCATTGAGAATTAGGGTAAGTTCAGCCCGCATCATCGTATTCAAATCGTAGGCGTCTTTTGGGTCGGTCGTGTTTCTGATTTGCGCAACGAGATTGCGAATGCGGATTAGCGCCATCTGCGCGTTGTTCATCGAATACTCTGCATGATGCAAAGACCCGGCAGACATGAGACTTGCGCCAGAAACCGCATATAGAGCGGGATCAATTGTGCCTTGAGCCTCGACACCGCCAATAGTGCGCAAGTAGCTATTATATTTTTCAGGGATCACTTGAACATAGTGCTGTGTCTCTGCGAAAGGCGGGACGCCTCCGTATTCTTCGATCCGTCCTGGGCCAGCGTTGTAGGCACCCAATGCGAAGATGATATTGCCATCGAAGCGTTGGAGCTGCGCCGCAAGATACCGACCCCCACCAACGACCTGAATGTACGGATCGTCGTAATAGGCAGGATAGATACCCAAATCGCGGGCAGTGCCGGGGATGATTTGGGTCAGTCCGAAAGCAGCGGCAGGCGATCTTGCACCTACCTGAAAACGGCTTTCCTGCCATATCAGGGCTTGCATCAGACACCGCCATTGCAGGGGGGTTAGACCCGCAGCGGCAACACCGGGGAGGTTGTAGGTATCCTGCGATCCGCGAATGATGATTTCTTCAATGTTCTCTCGCGCATCACCAAAAACAAAGCGGCCCGCAGGGTTCGCAAGAGGTCCATAGACTTCTTCAACACCTGCCATGTCCGAGTTCCCGCCCATGAACGTGGTCTGGAAAGTGGACACCGAGCTAAACGCCTCAATCATGCGGTCGAGGCTTTCGAGCTGCTGATTTTCGAAGTCCCGAATTTCAGCGCGGTTAGTCGCTTTTTCGACTTGGGTATCTTCATCATGTTCAAGATGAAGATACCCGCGCAGGCGCTCTGCAAAGCTCTGCCCATCGACAACAGGGACACCCTGAGCCATGGCGGACGATCCAAGCAGGACAGCTACGATTGCCGCACCGATCCCGCATGCAGGGGATTTAATGCGCCTGGTCACCGCACAGCTCCTCTTTGATACCTTCAGCCATCGCCCGCGTTTGGGCGTTGGTTGCTGCATCCGGCGACGTGGCAGCAAAAGAGAACACCGCCGTTTGCCCAGGCAGCGGTTGAAAGTCGCACCTTCCGCTAGGGGCACCGCTGCTTGTGAAGCACTTGCACCGCGCTTCACGCTCCTGCGTCGAAGTGCAGCCAGCGATAGTCAGAATACCGACGACCAAAAACACGGATTTCATCATTTCGCTTTTCTCCAAAAATCAGGGGTTTCACGGAAGTCTGGGCCTGCTACCGAAAGTCCGGCCGAGCCACCGCCGAGGATGTGAAGGTAGTCGCCAAGGGACGACAGGTCGGCATCGAGGACGACCGAGTTTTCATCATCGCGGAGCAGGAAATTACGCCCGGCGGAACGCGATGTGACAATATCCAGCTCAGCAGCATTGAGCCGCAAAGCCTGATAATCCTCGTAAGAAGACTTCCCATCAGGAAACAGAATTTGCGTTGGGAAGAATGAGAAGACGCGATCACCGACCTTAGAACGCGCCAACTGCGATGCGTTCTGAGTCAGCATGACGACAACCGCATTCTGCTTGCGAAGCGTGGCAAGCCACCCCTCGATCACCGTTGCAAAATAGGGGTTGTCGATTGCCTTCCACGCTTCATCAATGAGAACGATTGTGCGAGTACGGTCGCGCATCTGGCGTTCGATCCTGCGGAAGATATAGCTCAGGACAGCGGTACGCTCACGGTCAGACTGCGCATCCAAGATCTGCGTGAGATCGAAGCCGACGACATTCCCATCCAGCGAAAATGTATCCTCAAGGGTTTCACCGAACACCCAACCGAACCGGCCACCCTTTGCCCATTCCGCAACGCGGGCTTGCACGTGCCCGTCATCATCAGTGGAGGCAAACTGCTTTGCGAAAATGTCCCATTTCCGCAACGAAGGGGCGGCGGCAGCATTGCGGCGGACGTTTTCGAGGATTGCGCGGGTTTGAAGGGACGACAGTTCTTCATTCGGCGACAGGATATTAGCCAGCCAATCAGTCAGCCATGCCGTTCCTTCTTCGTCAGTTTCGACCCACAGCGGGTTCAGGCCAGTCGGCATACCGCTTTCGATGGTCGAATATCTGCCCCCCATCGCCCGCGTGACCATTTCAAGGCCGTGGCGATAATCGAAAACAAAAATCCGCGTGTCGGCGCGTTGCGCTTGCGACAAGAGGAAGGATGCCAGAACGGTTTTACCGGAGCCGGTTTCCCCCAGGACGAGCGTATGACCTGCAGGCGGCTCACCTTGGCCCGATCCGCGCCGATGGAAGCTGAACCTATAGGACGACCCATGCGCAGTCGGAAAGACGGCTACGGGTGTTTTCCACGGAAGCACATCGCCGGTTTTTCCGAGCGGCGTCCGATGAAGGGACGAGTAGTCGGCAAAATGAACATTTGTGATGACGTTCAGCCGGGACCGAGCCACCATGTTTCCCGGAAACTGAGCGAAATAGTGGGCGCGTTTGACAAAGCTATCCTTGACCAGCCTTGCCCCCGCATTGGTTGCAACGCCTTCCAGTTCGGACATTACTTCGCGAACGCGCGCCTCGCTGCGATCCACGATGGAAATTGATAGCTGATGATGACCTAAAGAGACGTCCTGAACCAAGACGCTTTCATGCAATGCGCCGAGGGCTTCACTGGCATTGGCCCGAACGTCTGCCGTAGACGACATGATCCGCCGCTTGCGCTCGATCAGGTCTGCCGCAGCATTGTTACCCATAGGCGAGAAGCTTTGGCTGATGACGTAATCGCACGGCAGTGCGAAATCATCGAAGATCGTGACCCATGATTGAGGCGGATAGGTTTTAAGCGCACGGATTTGTCCATACCGATCACCCAAAGAACCATCGGTCAGCTCGAAGCCGTCTTTGGTGAACGTGACACGATCAGACAGCACATCGTCGGCAACGACTGTCAGTGCGCCGCTTGGATAGATGGGGCGTTCATCCGCAGTCTGGACCGACCCCAGGAAGCCAAGCAGTTCCCCGGACGAGGCAGTCAGAATACGGGTCGCGTTGCCGCCGATAGCCGACCGCATGAACCGGCATACTTCTTCAAGAAGCTCCAAATCTTTTGCATCGCCAGCACCTTCGATAAGGCTGCTGGCACGGCTAAACAGGCCAGCCGTTTTCTTGAGACGACCTGTCCGGACAATCGAAATGGTAAGCCTGCTATCGCGCAGCTCGCTAGACGCCAGACCATCCCGCCACCGCTTGTCTACAGCAGAGGAAAAATCATTGCCCTTGAGGGGTTCAAGACCCTCGGTCAGATCAACCTTACGGCTAATTTTGTGAGTATAAACCGTGAAATTCGGGCCCATTTGCGCCAGGACACCGGCGAAGGCCCGCTTCATGCTGTCCAGATCTTTATCCGGTGTCGTAGCTGCATTCAGCCCCTCGACACGAATGCAGGTCATAAACGAGTTGTCGCGGAGACGAACCGTATGGTCATTCACCAACGTCACGTAGGGGACGTGCATGAAGCCATTTTTAATCAGGTTTCGTTGGGCAACGATATTTGCGGCAATCGCAGATAGATCAAGCGCCATAGCTGTCACCCCCGAACATCTTGCGGGTTCTGGTTCCCGGAACGACACGCGATCCGATCAAAAGAACATCGACCACTTTTTCATCCTTCTCCGCTGCCCAACGGCAAAGCCCGTAAACAAGAATGCACCAAACGATTGTGAATACGCTCACAGACCAAATTAGCGGGAGAACGGTCCCCCCCATAAAAGGTAACGCGAAGCCATAGGGTAATCCGAACAGCTTTGAAGATTGCGTCAGCGCAATATAAAAGGGGGTCCGTTCCATCATTATGCGGTGCCGCCCCAGATCGACTGAATCACAGTCGGAACAACGCCGATCACGACGATGATAAGGAGCAGGGTGAAAACACGCCCCCAATCAATGAAATTGAACGCGCCGCCGATAAGGACGAATACCGCAACGATTGTCATGACAGTTCGACCTGTCACACCGGTAAGCGCAGTGAGGATCGAGTTGAGCAGTGAATCGACTGCACTTAAATCAATCTCTTGAGCAAAGGCAGGTTGCGACCATAGCACAGCCGTAACCGCAGCCAGTGCGATTAAATTCCGGTTCATAGTTAGCTTCTCCTAATTAGGGGAGGGTTTCGTTAAACACAGCCATCACTTTGCGCACGTGACCCTGTGTTTCTCGATACGGCGGGATACCCCCATGCCGTTCGACTGCATCCGGACCCGCGTTATATGCAGCTAGTGCAAGTTCGCTGGAGCCGAATTGGCGGAGCATCGCTAATAGATAGCGTGCCGATCCGTCCAAATTCTGGTGTATATCGTGGGGATCAACGCCCAAATCTGCGGCAGTTCCCGGCATGAGCTGGCCCAGCCCAATTGCCCCGACATGAGAACGGGCATTAGGATTGAACGCACTTTCAATTTGAATGTTTGAGCGGAACAACGCAACCCATTCGGTTGCCGACAATCCCGCTTGAGCTACTGCCCGATCACTAGCGTACTTAAAACCAGTCTGGTGAATGGCATCAAGAATGTCTGCCCGTGGGAGGAGAACGCGGGGGGCGACGAAAGACATGCTTTCAGCCGGAACATCCGCAACAGGTTCCAAAGGCTTTTGACCGAAGACAACGAGGCCGTTGCCCTGGTCATAGTTTACAAAGCCGCCCTCGCCTATAACCAACACGTCGGCAGAGGCGCTGAAAGCATGAGAGAGGATTATCGACGATACAAGGACACCAATGGCGCGATTAGGGCGGTGCTGGTCCGTCCTCGCTTTGGAAAATGTCTCTTTTGCCGCAGGCTGGAACAGACAGGCATTAGGGGCTGTACTGCTAAAAGAGGGAATTGAGGCCATACGAAGAATGGCCTGTCCAAGAGACGCATTCGCCTTAAGTGTCGGACCTCCAATCTGCCGTATAGCGGCCATCTTTAAATAGTTCAAAAGCCTGCCCCTTTTGCATTGGCATTATCAATCCGGGGAAACCCCAGAGCATAAGTTTTGACGCAACGCCCGACACAGTGAGCGATGTTTCTGGTTTGTTTCTGACTTTATAGACCAATAACCGGCGGGATTTTTTGTCGGCCGATAAGACCTCGTATATCCACTTGCCAACTACCGCTGTTCCCTTCTTGGAAACGCTTTCTTGGCATATGACGATTACCGATCCGCCCTCGTCTACGACTTGCGTAACTTCCTCGCTGAGTATCACTGGCGGTATGACTAGACTCATTGGTGGCTCCTGCTCATCGACAGGTGCCTTACTGCACTATGTTGGGTTGCTCGCACTAGCTGGTTTTAACTAGATCACCATCTGAGTACCAAACCATTCAACAGACGTCAACAATAAATGAATTGTTTGTTTAACATTGTTGAATTGTTTAGGTCAGTTCGCGCACCGGGCACTCAAAGACTTGGAACGATCCTTCGGAGTTGCTGGCGACGGGGCCCAGTTGCTTGACGGGCCACGACAGCGAGTTTGCCATTCGCTGAAATGCGGGCGATCCAAGGAACAGGACCGTCTCAGCGCCTTCCTCGCCCAAGAACGTGTTGATCTTAGCAAGGATCATCCTGGACACGTCGCGCGACCCGGTGACTACCATGCGGGTAATCTCCCAGACTTTCTCATTCATCGGCGGGATCGCGTGGCACAGCTCCTGCGGCAAACCGGGCAGCACGCCCAAGCAGGCGTCGCGGATCATATAGCTATATTGGATTTGTCCGGTCCCGCTAATCTGGTCAGTACGGCGAAGCCGTGCCCCTCCGACTACAAGGCCGTTCAACGTTGCAACAACATAGATCGTATTGAAGGAGTCGTACTGTTCGAACTCAAGATCTTCAGCATGGAACAGCGGCCATTCCAAACGATCTACGAAAATCTGCTTACGCAGCTTCAGGTATTCGTTGACCAGGTGCCACCTGTCCAGGTCCTCCGGGCAACGGATAACCTCGACCTGATAGCCGTCGCGTGATGCGTCACTGAACATGCGGCTTGGCTGCATCTTGACCATTGGTACCTACCTCGAAAACTTCCGTTGAGCCGATGAATAGGCGGATGCCTTCGGGTGTGACGGCCCACACGCCCTTGTTCGAAAACTTCACGGTGATCTCTTGGCCTTCCTGCATATGGTCAAACATCGACAGCAGGTTTTGGGCCATATCGACGGTGAAGTTTGCCTCGGCGGAGATAACCACGCCCCTCGGGCGCACCTTGGCGGTTAAGTCGGTCATCTGTCCCTCCCATGGCATTTCGCCGATTTGCTTGAACATCACTTACGGCGGGAAATTAACCATTGACACTAACATGTCCTTTTGGTCAGTTGATTAGTGCAAAACGCATTTTTTTCTTGACAGGCTTGAAATGATTGAACTCGTGATCCCGAATCATGAAGATGAACTTGCTGTCCTCGAACGGATCGGCAACGGAGGTTTCATCCTCGGCCTTGGCCTGAAATTTGGAAAACCTGATTTCTGCCTCAACCGCTATCCTGATGCCTGGACAAAAAAGTACGAACAGGAGAACTACTTTTTCGGCGATCCCATGACCGTTTGGACCATGGCCCGCACAGGAATGATCCGCTGGTCGGAGTCCAGCCTTCCCGATCTACGAGGCGTGATGGCTGACGCAGCCACCCATGGTCTTGTCTACGGAGCTACATTTGTCGAAGTGGTGAAAGGCAAACGGTCATTCCTATCCATCGCCCGAAATGACCGAGAGCTGACTGACGGAGAAATGGAACTGCTCATGGGCCGCGTGAAGGCGTGGGCAAACCTTTTCACAAGCTATTGGAAAACTATCGGGCTGACCCAAGGCGAGATCGACGCTTTGGCCTCGATCAAGGGTGGTGCCAACCAAGATGACGCCGCTGAGACGTTGAACATCAGCCGGTCGGCATTGAGACAGCGACTATCTACGGCGCAAGTCAAACTCCGGGCACCAAATTCCGTCAGTGCAGTCGCACGGGCCGCTCAGATGGGAATTATCTGAAATCCAGTAGAATTAGTCATGTGTGATGGGAAGGGTAGGGGGGAGGCATTGCGCTAGCCTCAGCTCAGAAAGTGATGTGGAGGCGCACTATGGGTCTCCATACACATCCAATAGTCGTCATACCCGCGAACCACGAAGTTTGGCAGATCGCAATGGTGTAGGCTCGGCACTTGGTGATCCGGCACATTGCGGCTGCGATTGGCAATTGATGCCTGTGCGATAGCGGCTGAAAGCTGACCCCATACCTTTGCCTTGTCCGGGGTCGGCACTACCTTCGTGGGACTTTTCCAGAAGCCGCGGCGGTGTGGATCGTAGATGACGTACTGCATGGCAAAGGTCGGCGCTGTGATGAACGATGCCAATCCGCAGCTGCGCCAAACGGTTCCCGATGCATAAATCCGATTACTAGGGACTTAGAATATCATAAGCAGGGGAAGCCTCACTGCCCTTCATAGGACTATTGTGCACCAGATAGCCGTCGCTTCTGTCACGCAGACAGACAACGGGAAGCACCCTTTTTTTCACTCTCAGTTCCAACTAGTTGAGGTGCTCCCCCTTCCTTGGACGGGATCTGGCGCTTTTTAAGCTCTGA
>NZ_JXYF01000461.1:0-433 GCF_000967735.1 Paracoccus sp. S4493 | reverse complement strand
TTTTGCGGGGCTTCCGGTGGGCGGGGGCGTCGCCGGTTTCTTTCCCGAACTGAACCGCAAGCCGCCGCCGCCGGGGCTGGCGGTCGTGACGCATGGGCTCTGCCCCATCGTGCATGCCGCCGACGATCTGTCGGTGGTCGAGTCGCTGGAGGCGGTGCCGCATATCCTGGCCTCGGGGCGCGCCCTGGCGGGGGATGCGGACTATTGGCTGGGGCCGTCGACCATCGCCATGCGCCACAATCCCTATGGCAGCCGCACCATCCCCAATCCGGGGCGCGGGCGCGTCTGCATGACCGATGACGATCCGCGCCAAGAGACCGGCTTTGCGGCGGCCTGGGCCTGCGGGCTGGCCGCGGCGATCGCGCCCGCGGGCCTGTCGGTCTGGACCCCGGCCGAGGTGCTGGGCCCGCGCGGCCTGTTCGCGCGCGATGGC
>NZ_JXYF01000460.1:0-261 GCF_000967735.1 Paracoccus sp. S4493 | reverse complement strand
CCACCGGAAGCCCCGCAAAACTCGCGCGCGCCGCCGCATGGACCTGCGCCATCGGCGCGCAGGGCGGCCAGTCCGAGCCCGGCGGCGTCGATTGCCAATCGGGCCGGGCATGGACCAGCACCGAGGCCGCGACCAGCCCCGATGCCGCCAGCGCCGCGGCATGGCGGGCGAACTCCTCCTGCGGATCGACCTGGGGGTCGCAGAGCGCCAGCAGCTCCAGATCATAGGCCGGGCCAGGCAGCGCCGCCTGCAGCGCGGCGA
>NZ_JXYF01000459.1:0-403 GCF_000967735.1 Paracoccus sp. S4493 | reverse complement strand
CCCTGCTGGGCGATGCGGCCCACCCGACGCTGCCCTTTCTGGCCCAAGGCGCGGGCATGGCCATCGAGGACGCCTGGACGCTTGCCGCCTGCCTGGACGCGATCCCGGATCAGCCGCAGGCCCTGGCCCGCTATCAGGCGCTGCGCCAGCCGCGCGTGACCCGGATCGTCGATGCGGCGAACGCCAGTGCCCGCAACTATCATTTCGGGGGTGTCATGCGGATCGGCGCGCATTCGGTGCTGCGCGTGGCGGACCGCCTTGCGCCGTCGCTGATGCCCGGCCGTTTCGACTGGCTCTATGACTTCGATCCCGTGGGACAGATACCCTGACCCGCCATCGGCACCCCTCCGCGACGGGGGTCCGGGGGGCGCATAGCCCCCCGGCCGCCGCGCGACGCAAATCA
>NZ_JXYF01000458.1:0-278 GCF_000967735.1 Paracoccus sp. S4493 | reverse complement strand
CCAGGATCACCAGCGCGGAAATGCCCATCGCCAGCACCAGAGAGATCAGCGGAGTCAGGATGACATCCGCCCATTTCGGCATCTTGTCCATCAGGCGCGTCCCTCCGGCAGGTCATGGGCGGTCTGGGGCGGGATGCCAGCCGCCGCAGGCGTGTTCGGGGTCTCGGTGATGCCCGCCATCAGCAGGCCCAGTTCGCCCGTGGTGGTCCGGTCGGGCAGGCGTTCGCCCATGATGCGGCCGTCGAACATCACGGCCACGCGGTCCGACAGGGCCAGGA
>NZ_JXYF01000457.1:0-230 GCF_000967735.1 Paracoccus sp. S4493 | reverse complement strand
CCTGGCCAAAGGCCGCGATCCCGGCTCCGGCGACGGCGTTCAGATATTCGTTGGCGGCGACATAGTCGACCTGTCCCGCAGCCGCGATCTCGGTCGAGGTCGACGAGAACAGCACGGTGCGCTGGACCGGATGCGCCGCCAGCACCATCGCCAGGTTGCGCGTGCCGTGGACCTTGGGGGCCAGCACGTCCTCGATCCCGGCGGTGGACTTGGCCAGCATCGGCGCATCG
>NZ_JXYF01000456.1:0-295 GCF_000967735.1 Paracoccus sp. S4493 | reverse complement strand
CGAGGCCGCCGATGCGGTGTATGACGTCGCCGCGGGGTCGGTCCTGCTGACCGGGGACGTGCTGCTGACCCAGGGGGGCAACGTGCTGGCCGGAGAGCGCATGACGGTCGACCTGGCGACGGGGGCGGCGCAGGTCCAGGGGCGCGTGCGGTCCGTCCTGCAGCCGGGGTCCAACTGATGACCGACCGTTCCGGGCTGGACGTGCGCGGCCTGCGCAAGTCCTATCGCAACCGCCCCGTGATCCGCGACGTGTCCGTCAGCCTGCAGCGCGGAGAGGTCGTGGCGCTGCTGGGCC
>NZ_JXYF01000455.1:0-349 GCF_000967735.1 Paracoccus sp. S4493 | reverse complement strand
AGGGCCGCGGCGGGCAGGATCGCCACGGCCGACACGATCTGCGCGGACAGGCCGAACTGCACGGCGGTCAGTTCCGCCAGCGCGGCCGAGGCCAGGGCGGTGGCCCATCCGGCCAGAAACCCGATCGCGGGGCGATGCCGACCCGCCGCGCGCCGGGCGCCCACCGTCGCGGCGACGGCCCCGGCCACGGAGGCCAGGGTCAGCACGCCCGGATTGTCGATCAGCAGTGGCCAGACCGATGCCAGGACCAGCGCGCCCAGCAGCATCGGCCACACGCGCGGTCGGCCCGCACGGATCGGCTCGTCATCAGACGGGGCGATCCACTGCCCGACCGCATCCAGCATCACCA
>NZ_JXYF01000454.1:0-442 GCF_000967735.1 Paracoccus sp. S4493 | reverse complement strand
GCGGGCTGGCCATCTCGACCATGGGCAGCGATCCCATGATCGCGCTGGCCGCGATCATCGGGATCAGCGCGATGGCCACGGTGCTGATCCGCGCGGCCAGCTGAGCCGGATCAGCTGCCCTTGGGTTTCTGGCGATGCTTGTGCTTGGACAGCGCACCGGACTGCACGATCTTGGTGGCCTTGGCCTTGTAGGGGTTCTCGCCACCCTGATCGCGGAAAAACAGGCGGATCGGCGTACCTGGCATGTCGAAATCGGTCCGCAGCCCATTGATCAGATACCGCTGATAGCTGGTGGGGATCTGGTCAGTATGGGTCGATTTCACGATGAACGCAGGCGGACGCGTCTTGACCTGCGTCATGTAGCGCAGGCGGATGCGACGGCCGCCGGGGGCCGGGGGCGGATGGCTTTCGGTCATCGCACCCAGCCACTGGTTCAGGCGGG
>NZ_JXYF01000453.1:0-225 GCF_000967735.1 Paracoccus sp. S4493 | reverse complement strand
CAGGGGGTCGCCGTGCCCTAAGGCATGTGATGTTTCAGGCTGCTCTGGTCGCCGCGCATCACAACCCGTCCATGAAGGCGTTTGCGGATCGTTTGCGAAAAGCAGGGAAACCGCACAAGGTCATCATAACCGCGGTTGCCCGGAAACTGGTCAACCTGGCTAACGCCCTGTGTAAAAGCCGCCAGAAATGGAAGCCTTCCACCGCGTGAGGGATACAGTTGCTAG
>NZ_JXYF01000452.1:0-1104 GCF_000967735.1 Paracoccus sp. S4493 | reverse complement strand
GAGATGCCGTAACGGGGCCTGCGCTGCGACCTGCCCGTTACCGTTGTCAAACCGAGGGCAATCTGGCGCCATTCCCGTATTGGATCCATCGGGAGGACTGCGGGATGAAGCTGTTTGTCGGACTGGACGTGTCGCTGGAGAAGACCGCGATCTGCGTCATCAGCGAGCATGGGAAGATCGTGAGGGAGGCGCAGGCGGCCAGCGAGCCGGAAGCGCTGGCGCGCTGGATTGAGAACCTGGACGGCACCATCGCCGTCGTCGGTCTCGAAGCCGGTCCGCTGTCGCAATGGCTGCATCGTGGCATGACCGAGGCGGGCCTGAGTGTAGTGCTGATGGAGACCCGTCAGGTGAAGGGTGCTCTGAAGGCGATGCCGATCAAGACGGACCGACGGGATGCCGAAGGCATTGCGCGCCTGCTTCATCTTGGCTGGTTCCGGCCCGTTCATTGCAAATCCGTCTCGGCACAGGAGGTGCGCGCTCTGCTGAGTGCTCGCAAAGCCGTGCAGCAGGGCTTTATCACCTTGGAGCTGTCATTGCGTGGATTGCTGCGGAACTTCGGGCTGAAGGTCGGCGCGATCTCCCGCGGCAGGTTCGAGCACCGCATCCGAGAGCTGACGGCAGACAACCCGATGCTGTTTGCCGCGACGGAGCCGATGCTGCGGGCGCGGGCATCCCTTCGACAGGAGCTTGCAGGACTGGAACGCCGGGTCCGTCAGTTGGCGCAAGACGACCCTGTCTGCCACCGTCTGATGTCGATGCCGGGCGTGGGCGCGGTCGTGGCGCTGACCTATCGTTCCGCAGTTGATGATCCCTCGCGGTTCACATCGTCGAAGAAGGTCGGGCCATGGGTCGGCCTCACGCCTTCACGCAACCAGTCAGGCGAACGCGACATCTCCGGCGGGATCACCAAAGCAGGGGACATCAACCTGCGGCGCGCTCTGTGCCAAGCGGCAACAGTCATGATGCATCGTGGCCGCTCGACATGGCTGAGAACATGGGCAGTGCAGGTCGCGCGCCGTCGTGGCGCGAAACGGGCCATGGTCGCCCTTGCCCGGCGCATCAGCGTGATCCTGCACCGAATATGGACTGACGGCACAATCTTCC
>NZ_JXYF01000451.1:0-586 GCF_000967735.1 Paracoccus sp. S4493 | reverse complement strand
CGGAGAGATCCTGGGCATCGCGGGCGTCAGCGGCAACGGCCAGACCCAGCTGCTGGAGATCCTGGGCGGATACCCGGAAAAGGGCGCCAAGGTCACGGGTGACGTGCGCATGAACGGCGCCTCCCTGCCCCTGTCCGGGCGCGGCTGCGATGCCGGTCAGCGCCGCCGCGACGGCGTGGGCCACATCCCCGAGGACCGTCAGGTTGAAGGCCTGATCATGGATTTCGCCGCGTGGGAGAACGTGGCCTTCGGCTGGCACGACGCGCCCGAGTTCAACAAGGGCTGGCTGATGGACAACGACGCCATCCGCCGCGACGCCCAGGCCAAGATGGAGCGGTTCGACGTGCGCCCGCGCGACTGCCACCTGGCGGCGCGCAATTTCTCGGGCGGGAACCAGCAGAAGATCGTGGTCGCGCGCGAGATCGAGCGCAACCCCGACCTGCTGCTGATCGGCCAACCCACGCGCGGCGTCGATATCGGCGCGATCGAGTTCATCCACAAGCAGATCGTGGCCCTGCGCGATGCGGGCAAGGCGATCCTGCTGGTCAGCGTGGAGCTGGACGAGATCCTGGCCCTGTCGGACCGC
>NZ_JXYF01000450.1:0-261 GCF_000967735.1 Paracoccus sp. S4493 | reverse complement strand
CCCCCGCGGCATCCTGCACATCCACGACTGCCTGCGTGCGGGGCTGGTCTGACCATGTCGCGGACCCGCATCGTCCGCTGGCTGCGCGTGCTGCTGCCGCTGGTGGCGCTGGCGATGCTGTCGACGATGTTCCTGTTCAGCCGCGGCTCTGACGTGGAATCGCGCATTCCCTATGCCGAGGTCGATGCCCAGGCCGCGGCGCGTGACAACCGCATCGTCGCGCCCGAATACAGTGGGGTGACCGGCGACGGGGCGCAGCTG
>NZ_JXYF01000449.1:0-663 GCF_000967735.1 Paracoccus sp. S4493 | reverse complement strand
GCGCGCCTTGACGCCCCCGCCGCCCCGATGGCTGAGCCTGCCGCGGGCGGCCATCTCGCAGGCCTGGCGGGGCGCCGCCGCCGTCAACGCGGGATCGACCGTCACCGCGCCCAGCCCGGCCTGGGCCCGCATCTGGCTGACGGAGGATGCGATGGCCTGGCTGGCCCGGGGCGGGGGCGTGGCGCAGGATGTCGACGCATGGGCCGGCCATGCGCCGGCCACGATCAGCGCCAGCGGGGCGATGCGGTTGAAATGTCGGGTCATCCGATCCTCGTCTTTGTGGTCATCCGAATGGGTCGGGCCGCAGGTCATGCCCGCGGCCTAACGGGGGGCCGCATAGACGGCGGCCCAATAGGTCGTGCGCCCGTCCTGGGACGTCGCCTGCCCCACGCCGAAATCGCGCACCTGAGGCAGCATGATGTTGGCGTGATGCCCCGGCGAGGCCGTCCATTCCGACAGCACCCGCGGCAGCGAGAACGGCCCCGCGGCGATATTCTCGGCCGAGACGGTGGGCTGATAGCCCGCCTGCTTCAGGCGCATGGCGGGTCCGGTGGTGGTGCTGCCCAGATGGGTCATGCGCCCGCGCTGCGCCATGTCGCAGGCATGGCGGGCCGCGACCCGGGCCAGCCGGGGGTCGGCGCGCAGCGGCGTCAGGCCGGCGCG
>NZ_JXYF01000448.1:0-256 GCF_000967735.1 Paracoccus sp. S4493 | reverse complement strand
TGTCGGGCGGCCAGCGCCAGGTGATCGCGATCGCGCGTGCGATCTATTTCGACACCCGCGTGCTGATCATGGACGAACCCACCGCAGCCTTGGGCCCGTCCGAGACGGCGATGGTGGCAGACCTGATCCGCAAGCTGCAGGCCGACGGGATCGGGATATTCCTGGTCAGCCACGACATCCATGACGTGTTCGACCTGTGCGACCGGGTCGTGGTGATGAACAAGGGCCGCGTCGTGGGCGCCCATGCCATCGGCGA
>NZ_JXYF01000447.1:0-487 GCF_000967735.1 Paracoccus sp. S4493 | reverse complement strand
ATGACAGCGCGAACACGCTGAACGGTACGTCCGGGAACGACAAGATCTACGGCTTTGGCGGCAATGACGTCATCGACGGCAAGGGCGGCGCGGACGAGATGTATGGCGGCACCGGGAATGATGTCTACTGGGTCGATAACGCCGGTGACCGCGTGATCGAGAAGGCCGGCGAAGGCCGGGACGAAGTCCACTCGATCATCGACTGGACTCTCGGCGAAAACATCGAGGATCTCCACCTGCGCACGCCCGTCAACACGAAGGGGACGGGCAACGCGCTGGACAACCTGATCACGGCGAATGCCGGCCGCAATGTCCTTTCCGGCATGGCCGGGAACGATACGCTGAAATCCTACGAAGGCGAAGACACCCTGATCGGGGGCACCGGCAACGACACCTTATCGGGTGGCTCGGGTAAGGACACGTTCATCTTCGCTGCGGGTGACGGTCGCGACACGATCACGGACTTCGACGCCCGCGCCGGAGAGAT
>NZ_JXYF01000446.1:0-621 GCF_000967735.1 Paracoccus sp. S4493 | reverse complement strand
GCCCCTGCCCCGCGCGCCCGCTTACCAACCGGTCCGCCAGCCCGTCTGCCAGGTCTGGGATCAGCTTGGACAGCGTCGGCCCGACCGACAGGACCTTGCCGCAGGCCGACAGCCACAGGTGCATGGGCAGCAGCTGCCCAAGCGCCTGCGCGGACATGGTCGGGCCCGTCACGACGACACCGCGCCGCTCAGCTGCGCCCCCTGCAGGCTGAAGATGCGGCCCTCGAAGAACTGTTCGTCCCAGATGTCGATACGGATGGACAGCCCCTCGACCGAGATGAGGCACAGCGCGCCGTAATCGTCAGCCATGCCGCGGATCAGCCCGACCAGAAGATGCTGCCACACCGGGTCGGGTTCCAGCATGACCAGCCAGACGGACTGATCCTCCGCCTCGACCTGCAGGCGCGGAACCTCCAGGTCGGGCAGGACCAGATGCGCGCGACCGGGCAGCTCCTCAAGACGCAGCAGGAAATCCTTGAAGTCGCGGCCCGAAAACCGCAGCAGGCGCCGCACAGGCTCGATGCGCGTCATCCATCCGCCCAGATCCTCGAACATCTCGGGCAGCGGTTTCGACAGGCGGAACGCGGCGCGTTCCAGCGCACCCGTCCCGAACCCGGCGCC
>NZ_JXYF01000445.1:0-209 GCF_000967735.1 Paracoccus sp. S4493 | reverse complement strand
GCCACATCGAGATCCAGGTCCTGGCCGATCAGCACGGCAACGCAGTCTATCTGCACGAGCGCGAATGCTCGATCCAGCGCCGCAATCAAAAGGTCATCGAGGAGGCGCCGTCGCCCTTCCTGGACGAGGCCACCCGCGCCGCGATGGGTCAGCAGGCCGTGGCCCTGGCAAAGGCCGTCGGCTATACCAGCGCGGGCACGGTCGAGTTC
>NZ_JXYF01000444.1:0-477 GCF_000967735.1 Paracoccus sp. S4493 | reverse complement strand
GGCCGAGCTGCTGGCAGAGGCCGCGGGCGTCGACCTGGGCCCGGTGCTGACGCTGCGCGACATTCAGACCGGCACGGGCGGACCGCGCCCGATGATGCGCATGGAGGCCGCGATGGCCGATGCGGTGCCCGTCCAGGCCGGAGAGGTCGAGATGGCCGCCCAGGTCGAGATCGAATACGCGCTGGCCGGAGAGGGTGCCTGTGCGCCGATGCCGCCGCACGGTATGGGCATGCATCACGGCGACCGCGGTCATGGCGGCCCCGAGCATGGTGGGCCTGAGCATGGTGGCCCCGAACATGGAGGTCCCAAACATGGCGGCCCCGCCGGTGGTCCGGCGGGCGGGCCTGACGGCAGCCCAGTGCATCCGCCGATGCCCGGCGACGGCGCACCCGCGCCGGACGAACCGATCGTGCCCGGCATCGTCGAGCCGCTGCCCGAGACCCCGGCGAACTGATCGGATGGCAATGCAGGGACGGG
>NZ_JXYF01000443.1:0-216 GCF_000967735.1 Paracoccus sp. S4493 | reverse complement strand
CGTCGATGATGCGCGGCTTGGACAGGTTCCAGCGGTCCAGCATCCACAACGCCTCGGTGTTCGGCTCTCCCTGCAGCACGGCCTCGGCCGGGGTCTTGCGGCACTCGTTCAGATACCAGGCCCAGATGATGGGCGAGCCGGTGGAATCCGTGTCGGGGGAAGTGTGGCCGAAGACCTTGATCATGATGCGCCTCGAAGGGTGTTGGGTATGGATGG
>NZ_JXYF01000442.1:0-308 GCF_000967735.1 Paracoccus sp. S4493 | reverse complement strand
CGCCGAACAGGGCGGTGGCGATGATGTCGGCCTTGGCCAGCCGGTCCAGGCGAAAGAGGACGGTGCAGGTCTCGACCGCGACCATCAGGACCACGGCGCGGGGGCGGGCGGCCGCCAGGTCGGCGGCGATGGACAGACCCGACACGCCCCCCGCGCAGCCCAGGCCAAAGACCGGCACCCGCATCGCGTCGGCGCGAAAGCCCAGGTCGCGCGCGGTCAGTGCCTCCAGCGTCGGCGTCACGATCCCGGTCGAGGACACGGTGACGATGATGTCCACCTGGTCCGCCCGCAGCCCCGCCTGGTCCAGC
>NZ_JXYF01000441.1:0-779 GCF_000967735.1 Paracoccus sp. S4493 | reverse complement strand
TGGCCGCGTGCTGTCGGCCCTGACAGGGTCCGAAAGCGGCGCGGACGACGATCATCAGGACCGCCATGTCGTGGGCACCCCCGGCTTGGTCAATCTGCGCCGCATGCGGGTCGATGACGTCGCCATCCCCAAGGTCGAGATCGTGGCCGCCCCCGCGAACCTGTCGCTGGAGGATCTGGTCGAGATGTTCCGTGAGCACGGGTTTTCACGGATGCCGGTCTTTCGCGGCACGCTGGACAGCCCGCTTGGCCTGATCCATCTCAAGGACCTGGCGCTGAAGCACGGGTTCGGTGCGGGGGGCAAATTTACCATGCGCCCGATGCTGCGGCCGTTGCTGTACGTTCCGCCCTCGATGCCCATCGGGGTGCTGCTGCAGCAGATGCAGACCAAGCGCATCCACATGGCGCTGGTCATCGACGAATACGGGGGCGTCGACGGGTTGGTCACCATCGAGGACCTGATCGAACAGGTGATCGGCGAGATCGAGGATGAGCATGACGAGGTCGAGGGCGGCTTGTGGGTGCATGAGAAGACCGGCCAGTGGCTGATCCAGGCCCGTGCCGCGCTGGACGATGTCGAGGCTGAGACCGGCCTGCGCCTGATCGGCGACGAGGACGAGGATATCGACACGCTTGGCGGTCTGATCTTCATGCTGGCGGGGCGCGTGCCGCTGCGCGGAGAGGTGATCGCCCATCCCTCGGGCGCCGAGTTCGAGGTCGTGGATGCCGATCCGCGTCGCCTGAAGCGGATCCGCCTGCGCATGCCCAGCATCAGCACGC
>NZ_JXYF01000440.1:0-370 GCF_000967735.1 Paracoccus sp. S4493 | reverse complement strand
ACCGGATAGCCGATCTGGGCACTGATGGCCGCGGCCTCGTCCGCGTCCGCGATCAGGCCCATGTGACCCGGAACCGTGCTGACCCCCGCAGCCTGCGCCAGCTTCTTCGAGGTGATCTTGTCGCCCATCTGCTCGATCGCGCCGGACGGGGGGCCGATGAAGACGACGCCCTCGGCCTCCAGTGCCTCGGCGAACTTCATGTTCTCGGACAAAAAGCCGTATCCGGGATGGACGGCCTCGGCGCCGGTCTGGCGGATCGCGTCCATGATCTTGTCGATCACGATATAGGACTGGTTGGCGGGGGCCGGGCCGATATGGACGGCCTCGTCCGCCATGCGCACATGCAGCGCATTGCGGTCGGCGTCGGAAT
>NZ_JXYF01000439.1:0-278 GCF_000967735.1 Paracoccus sp. S4493 | reverse complement strand
GCTGGTCTTCATCATCATGGTCGTGCAGGCCGCGATCCGATCCGGCCGCGGAGAGGGGCACAGCGACGAACGCATGACGGTCGGAGAGCTGCGTGCGGCGCTTGCGGCCTCTGACCTGCTGCGTCAGATCGATGCCGCACCGCCGCCCGCCGCCGACACCTCGCGGCGCGAGGGCTAGCTGATGGGGCTGTTCTCCTCCCCGCACAAGGTGGTGCGGGCCGTGTTGGTGTCGCAGGTGCTGCTGGCGGGCGCCATCGTCGGCCTGGACCTGATGCGCG
>NZ_JXYF01000438.1:0-1906 GCF_000967735.1 Paracoccus sp. S4493 | reverse complement strand
CCGCATCTGGGACAAGCGCCATAAATAAAGGGTATAAGAATGTAGCTTTATTGGCACTTCTTCGCTCCTCTTTGCTTTTTAGGCATAAGGTGCATTACCTTAGCTCAAAATACCGCCCCCAACTGCCAGCAAACAAACGCTAGGAACACTGGCTGGACCTTAAAGGGATGCTGACAGTTAGAACGGCGGGCCGAAGCGTCAAAAAGGCCTGTTCATGCCCTGGTGAGACAAAGGAAGAGGCCCAATGGTCCGTTCTGAACTGCTGGAGAAGTTGCTCCAGGCACACCCGCATTTGCCTCGGCACGCGTTGGAACCAGCTCTCGACGCAATCTTGAACGCGATCACTACCGGTTTGGCGCGAGGCCACAGGATCGAGCTGCGGAAGTTCGGGAATTTCACCTGCAAGGTCCGCGAGGCCCGCACAGGGCGCAATCCCAAGACCGGTGAGGCTATCTCCGTGGCGCGCAAGCAGGTTCTGCGGTTCAGGGCCGGCGGTCATATCCTGGAGCGGCTCAACCGTTCCACTGCGCCCGACTGATCCCCTTTCCCCTTTCCGACGCAGGGTCCGCCAGGTTTACCTGATCGAACGCTGGACCCATGGTCCAGCCCGGCACGTTGTGTCTCGCTATGACAGGCAAACTATGAGCACCCTGACCCCATCACAACGAGGCAACTATGGCACTTCTTGAAGCGACGTTCGAAACACGGCGCGAGGCGGAAATGAGCATCGAGCGGCTGGTGCAGGAATTTGGCGTGGACCGAAAGGCTATAGAGATTGTGGCCGATGGCGCGTTGAACAGCGCAGGAGAGAACATGTCCGGAGGGGACAATGCTTCCGACTCACCGACTCCCTCTAAGCGTGAGGACGCGGCGCTTAACGACCGGATCAAGGTCTCGGTGAGCGTAGACGACGAGGCTGAGGCGGAACATGTCCGCAACGCGTTCTCAGAGTTTGGCGGCGATCGGTCCTGATCGCCGCGCCTGCACGGCGCGGCGGCATGGTCCGTCCGTTTGATCTGATCCGCCTTGGCTATGAGGACAGATGGCGCGGTAGGCTAAGCCTAACCCAGGGTTTGCTGTAAGCTGGCCCGCGGGTCACAGCCCCACAAACTTTGACTGATCCCCGCGCGTCGATGCATAATTACGGTTATAGCATTTTTGGGCGTGTAGAGGGCACGCGCTATCCTGAAATGCGACTTTCTGTGCTCAACAATGGGTTGAGCCATGAAAGGATCATAGAATGAAGGTTCGGTTCTCTCACCTTTCCCTTTCCGAGCGCCGCAAGATCGAGCGCTGGCGGCAGATGAAGCTGAGCCCTGACGAGATGGCGCGCAGGCTTGGCCGGCACCGCTCGACGATCTTCCGCGAGCTGCGGCGCAATCACTTCCATGACGGCGAGATCCCGAAGCTCAGCGGCTATTGGTGCGTCGTAGCGCAAAGCTATTCGGATGGACGACGGACCCGGCAGCGCAAGCTGGTGCGTGATCCCGGGCTCCGTGACCAAGTCGAGCGCTGCCTGAGGTCCGGCTGGACCCCCGAGCAGATTGCCGGCCGGATGCGATATGAGAGTGCCCCGCGCCGGGTCTGCCAAGAGACGATCTATCAGCACATCTATTCCGAGGACGGTCGTCGAGGTGAGCTGTGGCGCCACCTGCCCTCTGGCCGCCGGCGCCGTCGGGGCTACCGGCTTCGCAAGCGCCCGCCACCGAGATTTGCGCCTGAACTCAGCATCTTGTTCCGCCCGGACATCATCGCGCATCGCAAGCAGTTCGGTCACTGGGAGGCTGACCTGGTGCTGTTCCGGCAGAAGTACGGGCCGGCCAATGTCACCACCATGATCGAGCGCACAAGTCGCTTCCTGGTCGCGTTGAAGAACACCGAAAAGCGTAAGCGGCGTCTGAACCCC
>NZ_JXYF01000437.1:0-363 GCF_000967735.1 Paracoccus sp. S4493 | reverse complement strand
CACCTGCTGACCGCCGCCGCCGCCGCCACACTGGTCCGCCCCGCCCAGGCACAGGCGCTGCCGCGCATCCTGTGCTTTGGTGACAGCCTGACCGCCGGTTTCGGCCTGGGCCCGACCGAGGGGCTGGTCCCGCAGCTGTCGGCCTGGCTGGCCGATGCGGGGCGCCCGGCGGACCTGATCGATGCGGGGCTGTCGGGGGACACGACCTATGGCGGCCGCGTGCGGATCGAGCTGTCGATGCGCCGCCACCGCCCCGATGCCGTCATGGTCGAGCTGGGCGGCAACGACATTCTGCGCCGCTGGCAGCCCGCCGATGCCGAGGCGAACCTGGACGCGATCCTGCAGACCGCGGGCAGCGGCGGG
>NZ_JXYF01000436.1:0-1047 GCF_000967735.1 Paracoccus sp. S4493 | reverse complement strand
CAGCGTGTTCGCGCTGTCATCTCCATTTATGCCATTGGGGATGACAATCGGGTCTGGGATCAACACCACTGGCGGGCTTACTACCTCGATCGCGCTTCCGAACTCTGCGGGACGGATGTCGGCCCCCTCGATGATCGCCACCAGCGGACGTCCGGGATCGGTCCATTTTCCGGCCCATGCCTCCTGGCCGGACGAGACCGACCATAAGTCGACGAAGCTCGCCATCGGACCGATCTGCCAGACATTGCCCTGCATGTCGGCCGGTCCAAATTTCGCAACCTGTTTTCCGTCGATATAGAAGGTAGCATCCTTCTCGGTCACGGACACTTCGTATGTGTGCATCCCTTTCGACGCGTCGAAGCCGAGATCGATGATGCTCCGCTTCTGCGCCTCGGGGGTCAGGACCATGTGCTCGCCCTTGGCATTCTCCATATGGATCGCGAGTTGGACTTTGGTCGTGTCTCCGCCGACGAACTCAAAGTCGAACTCGACCCACGGATCGTTCTTCCAGTCCGCCTTGTAGGTGAACATGCCGAAGACCGCCCCAGGCGCCATGACCGGCGCTTGGGCCGTCCAGCTCCAAGTGCCGGTCGTTGCAATCTCGTTGGACTGCACCTCCGCACCGAGATAGGGTCTGGAAGAGCCGGCAGGGGCCTTGGTCAGAGAAAGACTTACATCACCGTTTGCCGCAACGCTGACGTTGTTGGCTGACCATGACATGTTGTTTGTCTGACCCGCATCCCATTCCGAGATGAGCCAGCTGTCAGGCGTGCTTTTCTGGCTTAGTTTGTACAGGCTCAGATCATATTCATCGGACGATGCCGGCGGGGTGGGCGCAGGAGCAAAAACCGGACCGACATCGGCCAAATTTTTGGGTGACACGCCATTGAAGGTGAAGTTCACGCCGGTCAGCGCCGATTTCGCGACGCCTTGGAAGAGGATGCTATCGCCGCCCTCGAAGACCATGCGGGTGCCGCCGGACTCCGAGATCAGGCTGGTATAGCCAGAATAGCCTCTGACATCGACCATCTCTCCGGCGCGGGCGTC
>NZ_JXYF01000435.1:0-1144 GCF_000967735.1 Paracoccus sp. S4493 | reverse complement strand
ATCCCCTGCGCCTCGGCACCCGCGATGTCGGTGGCGATGCCGTCGCCCACCGCAAGATACCGCGCGTCGGGGCCCAATCCCATCAGCGCCCGCGCCCGGTCATAGATCGGCGCATGCGGCTTGCCGTAATACAGCGCCGTCCCGCCAAGCGACTGATAGAAATCGGCCAATGCGCCCGCGCAATAGATGCGGGTCTCGCCCATGTCGACGACGATGTCGGGGTTCGCGCACAGCATCGGCAGACCACGGTCGACCGCCCCCTGGAACCGGTCGCGGTAATTTTCGGGCGTTTCGTTCAGCTCGTCGAACGGACCCGAGGCGATGATCCCCTCGGCCTGCTCCAGCGGGACGCGCCGGATGGGCGCCGCATTGCGATGGGCGTCAGGAATGTCGGTAAAGAACCCATGGTCCTTCTCGATCCCGATATGCCAGACGTTCCGCCCGACGGCGCCTGCGAACATCGCGTCCTGCGCCGCGTCGCCGGAACTGACGACCAGATCCCAGGCATCGCGCGGCACGCCCATGCGGTCCAGCTGCGCAATCACGTACTGGTTCGGGCGCGGGGCGTTGGTCATCAGGCAGACCTGGCCACCCTGCGCGCGGAACGCCTGCAGCGCCGCAACCGCAGCCGGAAAGGGCTGCTTGCCGTTGTGCAGGCAGCCCCACAGATCGCAGAACAGCGCGTCATAGCTGGCCGAGACCTCGGCCAGCGACGAAATGATGCGGGTCATCAGACGGCCAGGACCGGAATGATCTGCTTCTTGCGGCTCATGACGCCGGGCAGGACGACGGTGTCACCGGTGACGGTGACGCCAAAGCTGCGCTCGGCCACGAACTTGACATAGTCGTTGGGCACCAGCAGCGTCGCCTGTTCGCGCAGGATGTCGACCACGAACAGCATGACCTCGTCCGCACCATCTTCGGCGGCAACGGCAGGCATGGCGGCGATCAGGGCATCCTTGCGGTCCAGGATCACCTGCGGCGCGGTCGTCTCCAGGACCGAGATGCGCAGCTGCTTGCCGCCCAGTTCGTATTCCTTGCTGTCCATCTTCAGCAGCGCGGCCTCGCTGAAGGCGCTGACATCGGATTTCGCGGCGAACATCTCGGCGGCGAACTCGGCGATGTCGACGCCCAGGTCGGCGGC
>NZ_JXYF01000434.1:0-359 GCF_000967735.1 Paracoccus sp. S4493 | reverse complement strand
CGACGCCCAGGTCGGCGGCCAGCTTCTCGGCCACGGCGCGGTCATGCGGTGTCGTGGTCGGGCTGCGGAATTCCAGCGTGTCCGACAGGATGCAGGTCAGCATCGCGCCCTTGATCCCTTCGGGGGCCTGCGCCAGATCGTCGCCGATCAGGTCATGCATGATCGTCGCGGTGCAGGCCAGCGGGCGGATGGTGATGTTGATCGGTGCACGGGTCTTGATGCCGCCGGCCAGCAGGTGGTGGTCGATGATCTCGATCACCTCGGCATGCTCCAGGTTGGCGGGCAGTTCGGCGGGGTTGTTGGTGTCAACGATCACGCAGACGTCGTCGGCGGTCACGTCGTCGATGATGCGCGGCTTG
>NZ_JXYF01000433.1:0-230 GCF_000967735.1 Paracoccus sp. S4493 | reverse complement strand
TGGGCCAGGCGCTGCGCGCCTGTCCGTCAGGGGACCGCCGGTCCCCCACCGCAACAGGAAAATGCTGCACGTCCTGCGGGGCCGTGTCCTCGCGCTGCGCGCTGCGGGCCGCACCACCCCCTTGTCCGTTTGATTTTCCCATTGCGGCGGTTCCCCCCCTGCCCTCGGCCGGGAGCAAGGGTTCAGGAGAGGGGCGCGCTGCGCGCTTCCTCGCCTGACCCCTCGCCCAT
>NZ_JXYF01000432.1:0-967 GCF_000967735.1 Paracoccus sp. S4493 | reverse complement strand
CGACCAGCGTCAGGATCGGGATTTCGAACGCGTCGCAGAACCGCACGAAGCGCGCGGCCTTGCGCGAGCTGTCGATGTCCAGGCAACCGGCCAGCACCATCGGCTGGTTGGCGACGACCCCCACCGTTTGTCCCTCGATGCGGATGAAGCCGATGATGATGTTGCCCGCGAAATCCTTCTGGATCTCGTAGAAGTCGCCCTCGTCCGCGACCTTGGCGATCAGCTCCTTCATGTCATAGGGCTGGTTCGGGTTGTCGGGGATCAGCGTGTCCAGGCTGGGCTCGATCCGCGCCGGGTCGTCGAAGAATGGCCGGGTCGGGGCCTTTTCGCGGTTGTTCAGCGGCAGGAAGTCGAACAGCCGGCGGATCTCCGACAGCGCCTCGACGTCGTCCTGGAACGCCCCGTCCGCGACGGAGGATTTCCGGGTATGCGTGGACGCACCGCCCAGCTGTTCGGCGGTCACGACCTCGTTCGTGACCGTCTTGACGACGTCGGGCCCGGTCACGAACATGTAGGACGTGTCGCGCACCATGAAGATGAAGTCGGTCATCGCGGGCGAATAGACCGCGCCACCTGCACAGGGGCCCATGATCACGCTGATCTGCGGCACGACGCCCGATGCCAGCACGTTGCGCTGGAACACGTCGGCATAACCCGCAAGGCTGGCCACGCCCTCCTGGATGCGCGCGCCCCCCGAATCGTTCAGCCCGATCACCGGCGCGCCGTTCTGCATCGCCATGTCCATGACCTTGCAGATCTTCTGGGCGTGGGTTTCCGACAGCGATCCGCCGAAGACGGTGAAGTCCTGAGAGAAGACATAGACCATGCGGCCGTTGATGGTGCCCCATCCGGTCACCACCCCGTCGCCTGCCGGGCGGTCGTCCTGCATGCCGAAATCGGTGCTGCGATGGGCGACGAACATGTCGAACTCCTCGAAGCTGTCCTCGTCCAGCAGCAGGTCGATGCG
>NZ_JXYF01000431.1:0-422 GCF_000967735.1 Paracoccus sp. S4493 | reverse complement strand
CGGTCTTTGCCGGCGCGATCAACACCCAGGCCGCGTTGCGGATGCGCGTGACGCGCGAACCCCGCGACAATACCATCGCCCGCATCATCCGCCTCGTCGAAGACGCCGAAGACGCGCGCGCCCCGACCGAGCGGTTCATCGACCGCTTCTCTCGGATCTACATGCCTGCGATCATCGCGCTGTCGGCGCTGGTGATCCTGGTGCCGCCGCTGGCCTTCGGGCAGGATTGGACCACCTGGATCTATCGCGGTCTGGTGCTGCTGCTGATCGGGTGCCCCTGCGCGCTGGTGATCTCTGTCCCGGCGTCGATCGCATCGGCGCTGTCTGCGGGGGCGCGGCGGGGGCTGCTGATGAAGGGCGGCGCCGTGATCGAGGCGGCGGCGCGGGTGACGCATGTCGTCTTCGACAAGACCGGCACGCTG
>NZ_JXYF01000430.1:0-248 GCF_000967735.1 Paracoccus sp. S4493 | reverse complement strand
GCCCGCGCGGGCGAAATCGGCATCGGCCAGGTCATGGTCGCCCAACCGGTAATGGGCCACCCCCCGTGCGCCCGGATCGTCCAGCAGGATCAGCGCGACCCGGTCCCACCCCGCCCGCAGCGCCAGCGCACCAAGCGCCGCGGGGCCGGCAAGGACCAGCGCCGCCACGGCCAGGACCAGAAGGACCGCCGCCGCCCTCATTGCCGCCGCCTCAGCATCTGCAGCAGCGGCAGGGCGGCCAGCGCGGC
>NZ_JXYF01000429.1:0-720 GCF_000967735.1 Paracoccus sp. S4493 | reverse complement strand
GGCGGCCAGCGCGGCCAGGAACGGCCCCAGATCGCGATAGCCCAGGGCCGTCACTGCCGGATCGCGACGGCGATCGCCCCCCTGGCGCAGCCGGGCAGCCAAGTCGTCGACATCCTGGGCCAGCACCATCTGACCGCCCGATTGCACCAGCTGCGCCAGCGCATCGGGCGCAGGGGTGGGCGCCTGCGGCGCGGCGCCCACGACCCGGACCGCCCAGATGCGCGTGCCCAGGGCGGCCAGACGCCCGGCCTCGGCCACAGCCTGGCCATCGACCCCGGCCCCGTCCGAGATCAGGACCAGATCGGCCTGCCCTGCATCGCCGAACATCTGCCCGGCCAGGCCGATGGCGGCTGCGGGCCTGCTGCCCTGACCGGGCACCGTGTCGGCATCCAGGACCGCGATCAGCGTCTGCAGCGTGCGCGGATCGGTGGTGGGGGCGGATGCGGCATAGGCCTCTCCGCTGTAGAGGATCAGGCCGACGGGCCGGCCGGCCAGCCCCTGCAGCAGGGCGGCGGCGGCCTGTTGCGCCTGTGCCAGCGCCGGTCCCCGCGCGACCGAAGGGGACAGGTCGATGGCGATCAGCACGCTGTCGGTGCGCGCCAGGACGGGCGCATCGGCGCGCGGCAGCGCCGGCCCGGACAGGCCCAGCACCAGCAGCGCGGCCGCCCCCACGGGCAGCAGCGGACCCCACCGGCCGGTGCTGCCGCCCAAGGCGCCAAG
>NZ_JXYF01000428.1:0-229 GCF_000967735.1 Paracoccus sp. S4493 | reverse complement strand
ATGGCGTTCCAGACCGGCGCCACCGGGGTCATCTATCGCCAGTTCTCGATCACCATCATCACCGCGATGATCCTGTCGCTGGGCGTGGCCGTGATCCTGACCCCCGCCATGTGCGCAAGCCTGCTCAAGGCGCGCAAGCATGGCCAGGGCGGCATCGCCCCTGCCCGCTGGTTCAACCGCAACCTGGACCGGACCACGACCGGCTATGTCGGCATCGTCACGCGGCTGG
>NZ_JXYF01000427.1:0-221 GCF_000967735.1 Paracoccus sp. S4493 | reverse complement strand
AGGCCATCGCCGACACCCTGCGGGCCGAGATCACCTCGGGCCACTATCCCCCCGGCGACCGCCTGCCGTCCGAGGCGGCGCTGTCCACCCGTTTCGGGGTCAACCGCCACACGGTGCGCCACGCGCTGGCGCAGCTGGCCGACGCGGGGCTGGTCCATGCGCGGCGCGGGGCGGGGGTCTTCGTGACCGCGCGACCGACCGACTATGCCCTGGGCCGTCGG
>NZ_JXYF01000426.1:0-741 GCF_000967735.1 Paracoccus sp. S4493 | reverse complement strand
CCCGGACCCGTCCGCCAGCGCGTCTTCTGGGGCCTGGCCGAAGGCGCCATCGCCGGAACGCTGATCCTGCTGGCAGGAGAGGCCGGGCTGACGGCCCTACAGGAGGTGATCACGGTCGTCGGGCTGCCGATCTTCCTGCTGGTCTCGATGATGATCCCGGCCCTGATCCGCGGGTTCGCCGCAGAGGAGATCGACCATATCACGATCGGCAAGCGTCCCGCGCTGAGCGAGTTCGACCCCGCCGCCACCGACGAGGCCGACGAGGCCGACGCCCCGGCCAGGTGACGGGTCGCCCCGTCCCCGGCCGAACGCCCGCGGTTCAGTCGCGGGCGTTCGCCTTGCGCAGCCGCCACAGGCTGGCGCCCAGCACGATGATCGCCATGATGGCATCCGATTTGGGCGTCGGCGCATCCGTTGCGTCACGGCCTGTCCCGGACACGCCGATGGCCTTCTGGCCCGACGACGTGGCGGGCGTCCCGTGACCGGGCGGCGGGGTGTCGGCCTTGACGGCATCGCGCTGGCCCATCGGTTCGGGGGCACCCGTGGTCGTGTCCTCGGAGGTCTGCTGTTCGATCTCGGCGTTCAACTCGGCTCCGGCCAGCACAATGAAGGCCGACAGCCACATCCAGGTCAGCAGCATGATGACCCCGCCCAACGTCCCGTACGTCTCGGTATAGTCGTCGAAGTTCTGGACATAGAGCGAGAACGCCGCGGTGCCCAAAATCCACAGGACCGTGGCCG
>NZ_JXYF01000425.1:0-467 GCF_000967735.1 Paracoccus sp. S4493 | reverse complement strand
GGCGCAGGCCGTAACCCAGCCCGCAGACCCCCGCGACATACAGCGAGATCAGGGATGCCAGGTCCGTGTCCATCCCCTGGCCGCTGACGATGGCGCGGGCATGGGGGTCGGCAAAGGGCGCACGGTTGCCCAGGAATTCGGGCACCACATGCAGGTGGGCCGCCTGCCGCACGGCGTCGGGCGCGGCCTGGTCCGCCAGCCATTCGGGCAGGGACCGGCCCTGCGCGCGGGCAGCATCGGTCGCCTGGTCGTGGGCGGGATGCAGGCGCAGCAGGTGGTCGATGGCCGCGCCCGCGACCGACTCCCCGCCCTCGTTCAGCCACATGCCCGGCACCATGGCCGAGAAATAGGGCCCCCAGACACCCGGCACGAAGGCCGGGTTCCGCGTCGTGGTCATGGTGCAGGACGATGTGCCGAACACATAGCCCACCGTGTCGACCGGATCGCCCATCGCGGCGACGGTGCCG
>NZ_JXYF01000424.1:0-698 GCF_000967735.1 Paracoccus sp. S4493 | reverse complement strand
CCTTGCCGGTCGCGGCGGCGTCCGACTTGCCGTGGCTCCAGGTGCCCAGGGGGTTCCAGCCGGTCAGGTTGGCGGTCCACATGTCCACCGCACCCAGCATCAGGCTGGCCGACAGACCAAGGCGCGACCAGATCGGCTTGACGTTGCGCACGCGTTTCAGGTCGGCACCGATGGCACCGCCGCGCACCGCGCCGTCGTAATCGGTCAGCCGGTCGCCCTCGCGCCCCGCCTTGATCGCGGCGGCGGCGGCATCGGCGGCCTCGATCCCCGAGAGCATCGCGTTGTGGTTGCCTTTGATGCGCGGCACGTTGACCATGCCCGCCGAACAGCCCAGCAGTACGCCGCCGTCGAAGGACAGCTGCGGCAGCGACTGCCAGCCTCCCTCGGTGATGGCACGGGCGCCATAGCTGATGCGTTTGGCCCCCTCCAAGAGGTCTGCGACCATCGGATGGTGCTTGAAGCGCTGGAACTCCATGTAGGGATACAGGTAGGGGTTGGCATAGTTCAGGTGAACGACAAAGCCGACCAGCACCTGGTTGTTCTCAAGGTGATAGATGAAGCTGCCGCCGCCGGCATTCTTGCCCAGGGGCCAGCCCATCGTGTGCACAACGCGACCCTTGTGGAACTTGTCGGGAGAAACCTCCCAGATCTCCTTCATGCCCAGGCCGAACTTCTGCGGATCGCCATGGGCCGACAGG
>NZ_JXYF01000423.1:0-1783 GCF_000967735.1 Paracoccus sp. S4493 | reverse complement strand
TGTTCTGTGGCACATAGTTCTGCCTTTTCTATCAGGCAGTCTGCCTCTCGGGTTTGCTAGATTGACGAAAGCGGACGGTCAGCAGTCGGCGCAGCATCGACGCGAAGAGCCCTTTTCGCCTGACCCTAACCGGCGGCGCAAGACACATAGGAGGCATTTCGTAGCGAGGAGTATTGAAAAGGACGGATTAAGACGCAGTAGCCCGAACGTGCGCTGCGTTGCGCTTTGCGTATATGAGCCTTCTGGTTGCGCGCTGCGTCGCATCCGTCTAGGCGCAATGGCAATCGATCACGCGCCCGTGAGGTCATTGAAAGTAGCGAAGAATGTCTCACATTCGGAACAGTAGGCCAGCACAATAACACATGGCAGGGATGACAGGAGCGCAAGCCTTGGCAATCCTTCTTCCGTCGGGTCGAGGAACTGGGCATAGAGGAGGAACTATTTTGTCGAAGACTATGAAAGCCGCTGTCGTTCGTAAATTCGGTGCACCCCTGAGCATTGATGAAGTCCCAATTCCGCAGGTCTCTGACGGAATGATCCAAGTCGCGATCCGCGCCTCTGGCGTCTGCCACACGGATTTGCACGCGGCCGAAGGCGACTGGCCCGTCAAACCCGAACCGCCCTTCATCCCCGGCCACGAGGGTGTAGGCTATGTCTCGGCAGTCGGCAAAGGCGTGAAGAACGTCAAAGAAGGTGACCGCGTCGGTGTGCCATGGCTTTACACCGCCTGTGGGTGCTGCAGGCATTGCTTGGGCGGATGGGAAACGCTGTGCGAAAGCCAGCAGAACACCGGCTACTCGGTCAATGGCGGCTTTGCCGATTACGTTGTCGCAGACCCCAATTATGTGGGCCACCTGCCCGCAGGCAGCGATTTTGCCGAGATCGCGCCCATCCTTTGCGCGGGTGTTACGGTCTACAAAGGCCTGAAAATGACCGACACCAAACCCGGCGACACCGTTGCCATTTCCGGCATCGGTGGCTTGGGCCATATGGCCGTGCAATATGCGGTGGCGATGGGGCTCAACGTCGTGGCCGTAGATATCGATGAGGCCAAACTTGATCTCGCACGCCGGTTGGGTGCCAAACTGACCGTCAATGCGCGCGAGATTGCCGATCCCGCAGCCTTTGTCCGCAAAGAAACCGACGGTGGCGTCAATGGCGTTCTGGTCACGGCCGTAAGCGAAAAGGCTTTCGAGCAGGCGGTCGGCATGGTCGGGCGTGGCGGCACGGTGTCCCTCAACGGCCTTCCTCCGGGGGACTTCCCGCTCAATATCTTCGGCATGGTGCTCAATGGTGTCACCGTGCGTGGCTCTATCGTCGGCAGCCGGCTCGATTTGCAGGAATCGCTCGACTTCGCCGCCGCAGGCAAGGTCAAGGCCACCATCACCAAAGCCCCGCTTGAAGATATCAACACCGTCTTCGACCGCATGCGCAAAGGCCAGATCGAAGGCCGCATGGTGCTCGATCTGGGCAACTGACAGCCGCAGGCCCCTCGGCGTGCCACGGCATCCTCAGGGCATACAGGCTCCCGCCCGCCGAAAGGTGGGCGGGAGCACATCCCGTTGCCGCGTAGGCATCTCGGTGAGCTCCATTCCAGCCGATCACATCCCGATGAAACCGCGCCGGTCGCGGTTTCGGGCAAATTCCTCTGGGATGATCTGCGGCAGGATCAATTCAACTTCACCGGCCTCTATCATCGCGGAAAGAGCGTCGAGCAAAGGCATATGGCGTGGATCCTTCGTGAGATCCAGCCACACAGATGTATCGATCAAAAGTCTGAGTT
>NZ_JXYF01000422.1:0-295 GCF_000967735.1 Paracoccus sp. S4493 | reverse complement strand
TGTCGCTTGGCCTGGACAGCCGCCAGATCATCCAGGGTGTCGGGCTGGATCCGCGCATCGGCGCCCATTACAACAACCCGTCCTTCGGCTATGGCGGCTACTGCCTGCCCAAGGACAGCAAGCAGCTGCTGGCGAACTACAACGACGTGCCCCAGAACCTGATCGCCGCGGTGGTCGAGGCGAACCGGACCCGCAAGGACGTGATCGCCGACGCCATCCTGGCGCGCAGGCCGCAGGTGGTGGGCATCCATCGCCTGGTGATGAAGGCCGGGTCCGACAATTTCCGCCAATCCGC
>NZ_JXYF01000421.1:0-1659 GCF_000967735.1 Paracoccus sp. S4493 | reverse complement strand
GCGGGTTCCTGGCCGGCCGGGCGACGCCCCCTGCGGGCGCCACCCTGCAGCAGGCGGCGGCCGCCCTGGCGCAGGTGCCGACGGGGGGCGAGGCTGCCCTGCCGGGCGGGGCGGTGGCGCGGGCGCTGGCCAGCTATGACACCGACCTGGGTCTGTGCCGTCTGATCGAGGCGGGCGCGGAACGCGCGCTGATGTGCCGCGACCAGGGCGGCTGGTCGGTGGCGCTGGCGGTCCCGGGCGCGGGGCAGGACGCCTATCTGCCCGCGTCGGACCTGGGAACCGGCCTGATCGACACCGCGCTGGACGATCTGGGGGCGGGGCCGGCGCTGGCCCCCGCGGCCGAGGCTGCCGCCCTGACTGACTGATCCCGGCATGGAACATCCGGCACGCGGGTCGTGTTGAGGGCCTTGAGGAAAGGCCGGGTGGGGCATGTGGGACTGGATATCTGAGAACAGCGGGCTGGTTCAGGCCGGGATGGCGGCGGTCACGGCGCTGGTCTGGATGGTGTATCTGCACATCATCGTGTCGGGCCTGCGCCGCCAGCGCCGGACCGAGATCCTGATCCAGCTGGGCGGCGCGCGGAACCTGTCCGCACGCATCCTGGTCAGCAACCTTGGATTCGAGCCGATCTATGTGCTGGAGATCATGCTGACCGTCTGGACCGCCAGCGGAGAGCGCATGTCGTCGGTCGCCGACCGAACCGAGATCGCGCAGGGCCAGCACGCCACCCCGCGCGAGGCGACGCTGCAGGGACCGCTGAAAAGCGGGGATCATGTCGATATCGGCAGCGTGCTGGACCTGCTGGACCGCGCCCGCCACCGCAGCTTCGACGCGCTGGAGCCCGGCGACATCCGCGAGGTCGAGGTGACAGTGGCAGCCATCACCGCCGCCGACAGCCGCATCGCCGCTGCCGCCCGCCGTTTCGCGATGAAGGGAGAGGGCGACGACATGTCGCTGTGTCCGCAGAACCTCTATGCACGCCAGATCCGGTCGCGCTGGCGCCGCCGCCATATCGAGGCCAAGCTGCGCGAGCGTCTGTGATCAGTCCCCGCCGAACAGATCGCGGGTGAACACGCGGTCAGCCACGTCCTGCAGGTCCGGGGTCAGGCGGTTCGCCACGATCAGGTCGGCGCGCGCCTTGAACGCGGCCAGGTCGCGGATCACCTCTGACCCGAAGAACCGCGCGTCGGGAAGGGCGGGTTCGAACACCACGACCTCAAGCCCCTTTGCCTTCAATCGCTTCATGATGCCTTGGACGGCGGATTGGCGGAAATTGTCGGACCCGGCCTTCATCACCAGGCGATGGATGCCCACCACCTGCGGCCTGCGCGCCAGGATGGCGTCGGCGATCACGTCCTTGCGGGTCCGGTTCGCCTCGACCACCGCGGCGATCAGGTTCTGGGGCACGTCGTTGTAGTTCGCCAGCAGCTGCTTGCTGTCCTTGGGCAGGCAGTAGCCGCCATAGCCGAAGGACGGGTTGTTGTAATGGGCGCCGATGCGCGGATCCAGCCCGACACCCTGGATGATCTGGCGGCTGTCCAGGCCAAGCGACATGGCATAGCTGTCCAGTTCGTTGAAATAGGCCACGCGCAGGGCAAGATAGGTGTTCGCGAACAGCTTGATCGCCTCTGCCTCGGTGGAGCCGGTCAGCAGGACCGG
>NZ_JXYF01000420.1:0-320 GCF_000967735.1 Paracoccus sp. S4493 | reverse complement strand
TGTAATGCGTCGCATTCCTGTCGGAGAAATCTGGGGCGTCGGGTCCGCGACCGAGGCCAAGCTGAAGGCTCAGGGGATCAAGTCTGCCGCCGACTTGCGGGATCTGCCTCTGCCCCTTGGCCGCAAGATCGGCACGGTTGTCCTTGAACGCCTGGTGGCCGAGCTGCGCGGGCTGTCGTGCATTGATTTTGAGGACGTGCCCCCACAGCGCAAGGGTATGGCCGTCACCCGCTCTGCGGGCACGCCCATGACCAGTTTCGACACGCTGGCCCAGGCCATCACCGCGCATGCCACAAGGGCGGCCGAGAAGCTGCGCCAGC
>NZ_JXYF01000419.1:0-1083 GCF_000967735.1 Paracoccus sp. S4493 | reverse complement strand
TCCCGGCCTTGGTGTAGCCAAAGCCGTTTCCGGATGGATCGCCCTTCCAGGCCCCCCGCGCAGCTGAGACAGCGGCATCCACCAGATCGAATGTATGGTTCGACATGGGCCTCAACCGCACGCTGCGGGACGCGGAGTGTTGTGGGCGGTCGGACTTGTGCGGGTTCGTGTGAAAAAAAACGGTCAGCGCCCCTGCAACCAGCCCGTGCTGGCGCAGCTTCTCGGCCGCCCTTGTGGCATGCGCGGTGATGGCCTGGGCCAGCGTGTCGAAACTGGTCATGGGCGTGCCCGCAGAGCGGGTGACGGCCATACCCTTGCGCTGTGGGGGCACGTCCTCAAAATCAATGCACGACAGCCCGCGCAGCTCGGCCACCAGGCGTTCAAGGACAACCGTGCCGATCTTGCGGCTTAGGGCCAGAGGCAGATCCCGCAAGTCGGCGGCAGACTTGATCCCCTGGGCCTTCAGCTTGGCCTCGGTCGCGGACCCGACGCCCCAGATTTCTCCGACAGGAATGCGACGCATTACATAGTCCCGCACGTCCTCGTTCATGAGATTGCAGACCCCGGAAAAGATCGGGTTCTTCTTGGCGGCGTAATTCGCCAGCTTGGCAAGCGTCTTGGTGGGCGCGATGCCGACACATGTTGGGATGCCGGTTTCGGTTCTGACCGCATCCCGCATTTGGGCCGCATGGGTTTCCATGCGATCTTTGAACCCGCTCAATTGGACGAACGATTCATCAATTGAATAATTCTCAATGCGCGGGGAATAGTTTTGCAAGACTGCTGAGACGCGTCTCGAAAAATCTCCATACAGGGTATAATTGCTTGAAAGACAGCGGATACCATGCCGCTCTATAACATCCCGCATCTTGAATACAGGTGCGCCCATTTTAATAAACTGTTTCGCTTCGCTGTTACGTGGAATAACCAGCCGACGACTCGCTTTCTTTCTGGTAATATTCCAGTGCGGAGGTGTCCAATGTCTGAGCAGACGACAACCCACGCAAACATTCATGTCGGCGCCTGGATCGCCCTGCAGAAAGATCTGGGCAAGGCCCCTAACCCCACATTCCCCAAGTAAAT
>NZ_JXYF01000418.1:0-2183 GCF_000967735.1 Paracoccus sp. S4493 | reverse complement strand
GTGAGGGATACAGTTGCTAGGTTCTGGTTCTGGTCAGACGTCATCACATCCCTCCGTGATGCTCGACAACCTTACCGTCCACGGTTCGTTCCGGTTTCCGGTGGGCAATAAAAGTTAGTCGCCTCTATCGCCCTGCCGCGTCTCACGGAGTCCCTAGCCATCCGACCTATCGTAGATTGGTGCCAAGGTACCGTTCGGATTTGGCAATCTGGAGGGCGTAAGCCGACTTGGCATTTGGAGCGGAGATTAGGCTCCAAGATCCAAAGTCATGAACGGCTTGAGAGCTCTCCTCCGCAGGTTTTACATGCCCATAACGCTCACTTGGAATGCCTCAGCTTGGTTGTTACGCAAGTGTCATGAACGTATCAGTCTGGGAAGGGACGGCCATGGGCGAAGAGATATGGCTTACCATTCGCAGTGAATTTTCAGACGTACCGGATCTATCAACGTTGACGCGGATCACGGTGCGCCTGGTCCTTGCAGCCATTCTGGGTGGCGTTCTCGGGTATGAACGAGAGCTGAAGGGTCGAAGCGCGGGTGTCCGCACTCATATGCTGGTCGCGGTGGGCGCGGCGCTGTTTGTCCTGGGACCTTTGCAGAGCGGGATGGAAATCGGGGACATGTCGCGCGTCCTGCAAGGCATTGTGCAGGGCATTGGTTTCATAGGGGCAGGGGCGATCATGGTACGGTCGACAAGGCATCAGATCGAGGGACTGACGACAGCCGCGAACATCTGGGCCACGGCGGGCATAGGCGTGATGGCAGGTCTCGGGCTGGAAGCGACCGCCGTTCTGTCGGCAGTCATTGTCCTGATCATCCTGGCCGTGGTACCAGTCGTTCTACCAAAACCGACTGCGTCGCATGGTGATGACGATGAGCGATGACATACCGGAGGGGTCGTGTCTTGGCGCCAGCGCCTGAAGACCAGAGCGTTCGCGGCCAACCTTTATTACCGGAACTTGAAGACGGTGCTGACGCTTCCGCGTGATCGCCGCCCCCGTGGCGCAAGATCAAGAAGAAAGCGTTCATCCATGAGCCCGAACAGTCACAACAACAACAAACGTTCACCCGACGCTGCGAGCGCCGTCGAAGAAGCGGACAAGGAGGTTGCACGCTCTGCTGCGCGCCACCGCCATCACCCCGTGGTCAAAACGCTTGGGACGGCCAGCGAGATCGCTGATCAGATCCCCCTGTCGATTGTCTGTGCCGCGATGATCGGGACAGGGGCGATTACCCATCGTCCATATATGACGCAGGTCGGCCTCAAGATGATGACCGCTCATGTTCTTGTAAACTTTGTCAAACGGATCATCAAGAACAATTTCAAGCGGACACGCCCGAAAGTCATGATCGAAGAGCAGACCTATGAATGCGAGGCGGGTGAAAGCGAAGGCGGACACGACACCTCGTTTCCGTCCGGTCATACTGCCGGAGCCGTGGCTGTGGCCACCGTCATGGCGCGCGATCTGCCGCAGACAGCCGTTCCGGCCCTGGCAGTTGCTTCGATGATTGCCGGGATTCAGGTGCCCCGCGGTAAGCATTATCCCATCGATGTTGCAGCCGGCGCTGTCCTCGGTCTGGCCGCCGCGTGCGCCGTTCACGCCTTTTGGCCTCAGGGCCGGGAAACCCGAAAACCAACAGCGGAACATTCGCGATTGGCTGCCCGATAACAAATGCCGCGCTGCCATGGGAACAGCCGCCTAAACACCGGCGTTTCAGCAGGCAATTCCACAATTATCCAACCAACACGCGATAGAGAACCTGATCATGGCAAAAGAGAAAAAGGCTGCTGACGAGACGTCGACCAAGGCAAAGGAAAAAGCGTCGAAATCGAGCAAAGCTGCACGTGGGAAAGCCGAAAAAGCCAGCGCTGAAACACGTGCGAAGCGCTCCCAGACCATCGCTGCCAAAGCGGCCTCCGCCAAGGCATCAAAGCAGGCCAGCGAGACGAAGGGCTTGGCGGATCTGTTCGAACATGCGCTGGCGGATATGTATTACGCCGAGAAGAAGATCTACAAATCCCTTCCCAAGATGATCAAGGCGGCCAATCACCCGGACCTGGTTGAGGCCCTGACCCAGCACCGCGAGGAGACGGCCGGGCAGATCGAGGGTCTGGAGGCGATCTTTGCGCTTTTGGGCAAGCGCGCCAAAGCCGAGAAATGCGACGCCATCGATGGCATCCT
>NZ_JXYF01000417.1:0-424 GCF_000967735.1 Paracoccus sp. S4493 | reverse complement strand
CGGCAACCTGGCCCCGCTGCAGAAGATCTTTGCCGCCGACCCACAGGCCGCCGCTGACATGTACAAGTACGAACAGCGCTTTGTCACCCGCAATGCCCCGGGCGGGGTCAAGTTCTGGCCGCGCGGGTGGCTGGCCCATTTCCGCTTTCACTGCGTGCCGACATTCCCGCTGAACTATCTGCGCGATCCCAAGATTCCGCGCGGGACGCGCATCGTGATGTTCCCCGGCAGCCTGAACCCGCCCGACGCGATCCTTGGCCGATGGGACGAGGCCGACGAGGCCCGCGCCCCGTTGGATCACCTGCGCGCGGCCTTCACCGGCCAGCGGCGCGAGGGTTTCCTGAAGCATCTGCGCCATTATGTCCGGCCAACCCCGTGGGTGGCGCAGCTTTGGCGTGAATGATGCCCCTGCCCCGCGCGCCCG
>NZ_JXYF01000416.1:0-208 GCF_000967735.1 Paracoccus sp. S4493 | reverse complement strand
TGTCCCCGATCAGCTTCCGCGCCCCTGCCATTCCGCAATGGCAGGGGCGTTGGTTTGGCACCCGCAGGACAAACGCATCCCAACAAGGACCAGGGCAGCGATGGAAAAGATACCGATGACCCCCACCGGCGCGGCAGCGCTGGAACGCGAACTGGGGCAGCTGAAATCCAAGGAACGTCCCGCCATCATCCGCGCCATCGCCGAGGCG
>NZ_JXYF01000415.1:0-2267 GCF_000967735.1 Paracoccus sp. S4493 | reverse complement strand
GCTCTGCGGACAACGGCGCACGCGTGAAACCGCTTGACTGAGACGACCCCGTTACCGAAGTCCTGACCCTAGATTTCTAAGTGGTCGATTTCCGATGACGGCATCGATAAGCGTCCTGTTCCCGGTTATTCCGCCAATCAGCCGTGCGGGCGCATAACAACCTTGATCACACCTTCTTCCTTGTCGCGGAATTTAGCGTACATTTCTGGCGCGTCTTCAAGACTGGCCGGGTGGGTGATCACGAAGCTGGGGTCGATCGCGCCCGCGACGATTTTTTCCAACAACGGTCTAGTATAGCGCTGCACGTGGGTTTGGCCGAGCTTGATCGTTAGTCCTTTGTTCATCGCTGCACCGATCGGAAGCTTGTCACCCATCCCGACGTAGACGCCGGGCACGGAGACCGTGCCGCCCTTGCGGCAGCTCATGATCGCCTGCCGCAGGACGTGGACGCGATCAGTGGCGAGCATCATGCTTGCCTTCACCTTGTCCATGACCGCGTCCGCCGCCCCGTGCGCGGCCGCCTCGCAGCCGACAGCATCGATGCAGCTGTCGGGGCCCCGGCCCTTGGTTCGCGCCTGCAGCTCGTCATAGACATCGGTTTCGGCGAAGTTAATCGTCTCAGCGCCACCGGCCTCCGCCATGGCGAGTCGTTCGGGCACCTCGTCGATCGCGATCACGCGGCCGGCGCCCATCATCAGCGCGGAGCGGATGGCGAACTGGCCGACCGGACCGCAGCCCCAGATCGCGACGGTGTCGCCATGCTCGATCTGCGCATTCTCGGCGGCCATGTAGCCGGTCGGGAAGATATCCGATAGGAAGAGGGCCTGCTCATCGGTAACGTTGTCGGGAATCTTGATCGGACCGACATCCGCCATCGGCACGCGGAGATACTCCGCCTGGCCGCCGCAGTAGCCGCCCAGCATGTGGCTGAAGCCGAACAGCCCGGCGGGCGAATGGCCCATCGCCTTGGCGGCCATCTCGGCGTTCGGATTGGTCCGATCGCAGGCCGCAAACAGACCCTTTTTGCAGAACCAGCAATCGCCGCAGCTGATGGTGAACGGCACCACCACCCGGTCCCCGATCTTGAGGTTGGTGACCTCGGACCCGAGCGCCACGACCTCGCCCATGTTCTCGTGGCCGAGGATGTCGCCGGCCTCCATGGTAGGCTGATATCCATCCAGCAGGTGAAGGTCCGACCCGCAGATCGCGCAGGCGGTTACTTTGATGATCGCATCGCGCGGGTGCTTGATCTCGGGATCCGCGACGGTGTCGACTCGGACATCGCCCTTACCGTGCCAGCATAGTGCGCGCATGTCGTTTCCCCATCTAGTCGTTTCCCCATCTAATCGGACGTCCCCGTCGTAAGGACCTCGTCTAAAGCGCTCAACGCCTTGGGCTGCGGCATGGTTCCCGTCTGTCGGATCCGTGAACGAGCAGCCATTTTCGGGCAGCGATCGGCGAGCTCACCCGCGACATCAGGCTCAAACTGTTCGTAAAACGGCCGTTTCGCGGCCCACCCCGACTCTCAAAACCGAGCCCGAGCTGCTAGGACCATCATTCGGTCACAAACTTGGGGATGAGTTAGCTTGGGCTCTGATGATGTGACCGCTCCCCTTTGTGGATCGTTGCAGACCCACCCTGGCACATCAGATGCCGTCGGGGGGCGGTCACATCATCAGAGCCAGGTTAGGTGTTTGATCCCACAGTTTGATGGTGCGATCCTTTCCCAGGAATGGAAGGAAGCATTATGGGCCAGGTTCGTCACGGAAGCGCCACGACCACGTACGCCGTCAGAGCTGCAATACAACGATCGCAAGCTTCGCTCGCGACGTTGAGCCGGGATCTGGGGATCAACCCAAAGACGGTTGCGAAATGGCGCAAGCGCCAAGAACATCGACTATGAAATCTTCAACCTCTATCTCGATAGCAGGGATTACCGGCGGATCTTCCAACGTGAAGCCGAGAAAAATACAGGTATCTTGGCGGATATGCTGAATGAAGCCGCGCAGATACAACCGGATATTCTCAGGAGCTACATCATCGGCGCAGGGTTGCGGTTGAAGATCGCCCCAACCGGAGCTGGCAAAGGCGTCAAATTAAGTAAGCAGAATAGTCGTTACTAAAAGTTTTTTTCTGTATCGTTAGAACAATGCAAAATGAACGGATAATATTATGGACGGTTATTGCCCTTATTGCTTAGGCTCCAGACCCATTGATTTCAGGCGTTTGGCATGATTCAGGCTCCGCCAGGAGACCTGATCGATGAG
>NZ_JXYF01000414.1:0-563 GCF_000967735.1 Paracoccus sp. S4493 | reverse complement strand
GAACGCCGCGAGATGGCCGAGACCGAGTTGGGCGATCTGGGTTATCGCGAACTGGAGCTGGCCGAACGCCGCCGCAGCCTGACCGAACAGCTGGACCGGCTGGAGATCCGCGCCCCCGTGTCGGGCGTCGTCTACAACATGCAGGTCACCACGCCGCGGTCGGTGATCCGGCCCGCCGACCCGCTGCTCTACATCATCCCGCAGGACCGCCCGCTGGTGATCGGCGCGCGCGTGGCGACGATCAACATCGACGAGATCCAGCTGGGCCAGCCGGTCGTCCTGCGCTTTTCCGCATTCTCGTCGCGCACCACGCCGGAAATCGACGGGCGGCTGGACCGCATCTCCGCCGATGCCCTGCTGGATGAGGCGACGCGGACCCCCTATTACCGGGCCGAGGTCTCGATCCCGCCCGACCAGCTGGACAAGCTGGGCGGGCTGGCGCTGGTGCCCGGCATGCCGGTCGAGGTCTATATCCAGACCGGCGACCGCAGCCCGATGGCCTACCTGATGAAGCCGCTGGCCGACTACTTCAATCGCGCGTTCCGCGAAAGCTGATCAGCGCT
>NZ_JXYF01000413.1:0-722 GCF_000967735.1 Paracoccus sp. S4493 | reverse complement strand
TGAGATGAGCGACCTTTTCTGGCTGACGGATGCGCAGATGGCACGTCTTGCCCCTTTTTTCCCAAAGTCCCATGGCAAGCCGCGCGTTGATGACAGGCGCGTTCTCAGCGGGATTATCTTCATCATCCGCAATGGCTTGCGCTGGCGTGATGCACCCGCTGCCTATGGGCCTCACAAAACACTTTATAGCCGTTGGAGGCGTTGGAGCGGGAAGGGTATCTTCGCTCGGATGATGGCCGGCCTCGCTGCTGAACACGTTGAAGAGAATACTGTGATGATCGACGCAACATACCTGAAGGCACATCGAACGGCGACCAGCATGGCCGTCAAAAAGGGGGGCGTGGACGTCTGATCGGCCGCACAAAAGGCGGCATGAACACCAAGCTGCACGCCATCTGCGACAGCCAGGGGCGACCGCTCGATCTGTTCATCACTGCCGGACAGGTGAGCGATTATATCGGCGCAAGGGCGCTGCTCAGCGGCCTGCCAAACGTCAGGTGGCTGCTTGGCGATCGCGGTTATGATGCTGACTGGTTGAGAGAGGCGTTGCAGGACAAGGGGATACGGGCCTGCATCCCCGGCCGGAAGCAACGCAAGATGCCGGTCAAGTATGACAAGCGCAGATACAAGCGGCGCAACCGTATCGAGATCATGTTCGGCAGGATAAAGGACTGGCGGCGCGTCGCGACCCGTTATGACCGCTGCCCGAAGGTGTTCCTCTC
>NZ_JXYF01000412.1:0-871 GCF_000967735.1 Paracoccus sp. S4493 | reverse complement strand
TGAGCTACGTCCCGTCTCCTGGACGGGATCTGACGTAATTTAAGCTGCTCGTTGCACCTGCTGATCGGGTTGGCTGAGTGAGGGCGCTGGTGATTGCAGAAGGTCATCCATTTCCGGATCGCCGCTTTCGTCTCCGATCCGGTGTCCCGGGCATGCAGGTGAACGCGTTCGTGTGTCAGGGTCCGCCACAGCATCTCGATGAGGATGGTGTTGGGGGTGAGCTTGCGAACGCCTTTCCCGTCCATCGATATTCGCACCCCTGATTGGCGGAGACGGTCCGTCCAGCCGAAGGATATCAGCTTGCCTGCCTGATCCATAGTCGTGATATCGGGCGGCACGAACTTGTGGATGGCCTTGTTCAGCGCCTCGACACAGAAATCGTTTGACCCTGTTCTTGAACCCGTGGCGAACACGGTCTCATTCGAGGATGTTCGAGATCCGCCAAGATGGAACCTTGCGCGTGTGCCAGTCCATGATCGCCATGAGGTAGAGTGAGGCATGAGCCGTCACCGGTTCGAGGCCATGCCGAGCGCCACGCCGCACCGGCAGGGGGGTGATGTCCGGGCGCCAGACCTGGTTCGGACGTTCCACCGGCAACTCTCTCAGCAGATATGGATAGGTCTTGTGGCCCCATGCCGGCCTGCTGGTGTTGGGTTTCTGGTAGATCGGCAACAAGCGCATCAGCCGCCGAATCCGCTTCTCGTTCACCCGGTGTCCGTCGTTACGCAGATGCCGGGTCATTTGCCGGACGCCGAAGAACAGGGTCTCCAAGGAATTGCTCGTCGATCCGCCGCATCAGGCCGAGGTTTTGTTCGGCCCGCCCTTGGGCGTGTAGGAGAAAGACGAGCGCGCGATTGAAAGCAGCTTGCAC
>NZ_JXYF01000411.1:0-254 GCF_000967735.1 Paracoccus sp. S4493 | reverse complement strand
CACCGGACCCAGGTGCCGGACGATCAGCGCCACGCCCTGGGCAGACGGGTGAACCCCGTCCCGCAGCAGCAGCGGCGCCCGATCGGTCGCGGGCACCTGTGCCAGCGGCGCATACAGATCCTGCAGCAGCAGCGCGCCGTGGCGTTCGGCCAAACGCGGCCAGATCCCGCTCCAGGCGCGGCGCCAGTCGGGCTGGCCCGCCGGGGCGTGGATGCCGACCAGCAGCAGGGGCCGCCCGCCGCTGCCCGCGGTCT
>NZ_JXYF01000410.1:0-774 GCF_000967735.1 Paracoccus sp. S4493 | reverse complement strand
CCGCCCAACTGGTCGAACGGGCGGCCTGAGGGGCCTCAGTGGCCCTGATGGTCGCCGTGGTCGTGATCGGCGGGGGCGGCATCCTCGCGCTGGTTGTCGACGACGACCTGCACCTCCTCGGTGCCGCAATCGCCGAAATCCATCGACAGGGTCAGCGTGTCGCCATCGGCCAGCGGTTCGGCCAGGCCCAGCATCATGATGTGGTCGCCGCCGCGGTTCAGGGCGTGGGTCTGACCGGCGGCGACGGCGATCCCGTCCTCGATCCGGGTCATCTTCATGACGCCGCCTTCCTCGACATGGGTGTGCAGCTCGACCCGCTCGGCCGCGTCGGACGACACGCCCTGCAGGGTGCAGGCGACCTGACGGTGGTTTTCCAGCTGCATGAAGACCGCGCCCACCTTGGGGTTGGTGCTGCGCGCATAGGCGTCGTTGGCGTGCATGCCGTCATGGGCAAGGGCGGCCACCGGGGACAGCACCGCGACGGCGGCCAGGATCGACAGTTTCATTCGGCAAGGTCCTTGGATGGGGCCGGGGCGCGCACAGGCCGCACCGCACGGGCCGGGGTTCCGGACATGCAAAAGCCCCGCCGGAACGGCAGGGCCATGCATCATCCGACGATCATCGGATCAGGCGGTCGCGGCAGCCGATTCGGCCTTGACCAGGTCGCGCTTGATCTTCTGGGCGCGGTCCGACAGCTCGGTGTCCTTGGCTTTGGCCAGGAAGGCGTCCAGGCCGCCACGGTGATCGACCGAACGCAGCGCCGCGGCCGAGATG
>NZ_JXYF01000409.1:0-233 GCF_000967735.1 Paracoccus sp. S4493 | reverse complement strand
AAGCCCGAAAACGGCCACAAGGTGAACGAAAGGCGCATACGTCAGCTTATGCGCCTGATGGGGCTGATGCCGATCTATCAGAAGCCCAACACCAGCAGGCCAGCAAAAGGCCACAAGATCTATCCCTACCTTCTACGCGGGTTGCGGGTGGAACGGCCAAACCAGGTCTGGTGCGTGGACATCACCTATCTGCCAATGCGTCGCGGCTTTCTCTATCTGGTGGCGATCATGGA
>NZ_JXYF01000408.1:0-1138 GCF_000967735.1 Paracoccus sp. S4493 | reverse complement strand
GAGCTTGCCAAGCGGCAGATGGGCTGATGGGCTGATGGGCTGATGGGCTGATGGGCTGATGGGCTGATGGCAGTGGCCGCATGGGTGGCCGATGCCAAGGGCCGGGAACGCCGACGCGGGTCCGATCGATGGCGCAGGTCTGTTCGATGCCACGGACCGTCTAACGACCGTGCGGCCGGTGAATGAAGACCAGCAGGAAGGCCAGCCCCGCCGCCATCGCGAACCAGGTCAACGCATAGCTGAGATGGCTGTTCGGGAAGGACACGACCGTCAGCCCGCCGATGGGCGCCCCCTGCCCCGGACCGCGGTCCAGGTCCAGGAACCACGGCGCGACCGGATCCAGGCCGACGGCGGCGCCGATGACCTGCGTATCGCGCGAGAACCAGCGCCCCTCCTGCGGATCGTTGTCGCGCAGGAAGGCCCCGCCCTCCTGACTGGCGCGCATCAGGCCGGTCAGGACCTGATCCGGCGCGGTCGATGCGGAGGCATAGTCGTCGGTCCCGTCAGCCGCGACGAAGCCGCGGTTGACCAGCAGGGTCCACCCCTGATCGGTCCGGAACGGCGTCATCACCCAATAACCCGCGCCCAAGGCCGTGACAGCACGCACCAGCGTGTCCGAGGCCTGCAGGTAGCGGCCGGACAGCATGACGCGGCGGTATTCGAACGTGTCGTCCCCCGCCACGGCCTGGGGGGACGGCGCCGCCACCGGGGCGGCGGTGACGGCGGCCTGGGTGCGCGCGATCAGGTCGCGCTTCCATTCCAGCCGCTGCACCTGCCAGACGCCCAGCGCCAGGAAGATCAGGCACAGGACGGTGCCGGGGATCACGATGCCCCATCGGACCGGTCCGCGCCACGCCGCCATGTTACGTCCCGAAACCGGACAGCTGCGGCATGCCGTCATTGTTCATCTGGGGCATCATGTTGGCGTTCATGTTGTGCATGACCCAAAGCGACCCGGCCAGGATGATCACCACCACGACGACGGTGAAGATCAGCGCCATCATCGTCCAGCCTTCGTCGGACCGGCCGTTCATGTGCAGGAAATAGACCATGTGCACCAGGATCTGGATCGCCGCCGCGCCGATCACGATCCCCGCGGTCAACAGGCGGCTTTCCAGGCCCCCGGCCATGACCAGGC
>NZ_JXYF01000407.1:0-278 GCF_000967735.1 Paracoccus sp. S4493 | reverse complement strand
AGCCCGCGATGCTGCCCGGCGGCACGCCCGAGAACATCGTGCAGGCCTATCGCGACGCATTCGCCGCCGCGGTCCAGGATCCGGAGCTGATCGCCAGCTCGGGCGAGGTGCTGGGCGATTATGACCAGGCCGTGGGCGACGAGGTCGTCGATCTTTACAAGGTCGCGACCACCATCGACCCCGAGGCCCGCGAATGGGTCCGCACCTATCTGAGCGAGAACCACAGCGTGATGCTGGACTGACCTGACCCGCGGGGGGGGCGCGCGCCACGCGGGGCC
>NZ_JXYF01000406.1:0-408 GCF_000967735.1 Paracoccus sp. S4493 | reverse complement strand
CGCCTCGCGCAGGATCGCGGGTTTGGGGCGGGAGGGTGTGTCGGTGGACAGCTGGTCGGCAAGATCGGGGAACAGCCGGGCGAATTCGCCGCCATGCGGGGTCAGCACGCAATCCGGTGGCAGGGCGCCCGGTGCCTTGGCCAACGCGGTCAGCGCATCCGCGTCCAGGACCGCCGGCCGCGCCGCAGCCCGCACGGCCTCCAGCAGCGCCGCTGCTCGCGTGACGCCGCAGCCCGGACCGATGCACAACGCCATCCCGCGGCGGTCGGACGCCAGCTTTGCCAGGGCATCCGCATCGTCGACCGTGCGCCGCATCAGCGCGTCGGGGGGAAGGGCGTGTTCCGCCATCGCCGCCGCAGGGGGCGCCAGCGTCACCAGCCCCGCGCCGACGCGCAGCGCCGCCCGCGC
>NZ_JXYF01000405.1:0-376 GCF_000967735.1 Paracoccus sp. S4493 | reverse complement strand
GCGGAAGCTGATCGGGGACATGGTCACCAAAATGACGCTCAATGCAAGCCTGCATGGCCCGAATCGCGTAATCGCACGCGGCCAACCGCCGCGTCACGATTGCCCCCGCCCGCCGGGGTCGCTATCTGTTTGGCAGCCAGATTGCCACGGAGGGGGCCCCAGCACATGACAGACCAGACCGAGATCGTTCGCGAATCGATGGAATACGACGTCGTGATCGTGGGCGCGGGGCCGGCGGGCCTGTCGGCCGCGATCCGGCTGAAGCAGATCGACGCCGAACTGTCCGTCGTGGTCCTGGAAAAGGGCTCGGAGGTGGGCGCCCACATCCTGTCGGGTGCCGTGCTGGACCCCTGCGGGCTGGACCGGCTGATCCCCG
>NZ_JXYF01000404.1:0-248 GCF_000967735.1 Paracoccus sp. S4493 | reverse complement strand
TCCGCGCCATCGCCGAGGCGCGCGAACATGGCGACCTGTCGGAGAACGCCGAATACCACGCTGCCCGTGAAAAGCAGGGCTTCGTCGAGGGGCGCATCAAGGAGCTGGAGAGCCTGCTGTCGCGCGCCGAGGTCATCGACCCCGCGAAACTGTCGGGCAGCATCAAGTTCGGCGCCCGCGTCAAGCTGATCGACGAGGACACCGAGGAAGAGCGCAACTATCAGATCGTGGGCGAGGCCGAGGCCGAC
>NZ_JXYF01000403.1:0-289 GCF_000967735.1 Paracoccus sp. S4493 | reverse complement strand
TCAGCACGTCGTTGAACTGGCGCGCGACCTGACCCGACACCGGGGTCCAGCGGATGCGGCGTTCCTGGCGGCTGACCGTCTGCGTCCGGCCGTTCACGGTCTGGGTGCTTTGCACCATGACGTAATACGCATCGCCCCGCTGGCCGCGATAGCGCGACGTCGTGTCGGCGTCGAAGGTCCAGAAGGGGGAATAGATCCCGCTCAGCCGCCGATCCTTGCGCGCATAGGCCGTCAGGCCGGAGGGCGCAAACCACAGGCTGCCCAGCCACGCCTTCATCGCGGCGCGGGC
>NZ_JXYF01000402.1:0-835 GCF_000967735.1 Paracoccus sp. S4493 | reverse complement strand
TGAACAGGTCCGGGCGGGGGTCGTTGCCGACATAGGTCACCGGGATCTCGACCGCGCCGTCGGTGATCACGAAATCGAACGCCATGCCGGTGCCATTGACGATGGATCCGTCCTTAACCAGCCCGCCCAGCTGAAAGAACTCGTCGGGCTCGGGCGCCGTCTCGACCACCTGGCTGGGAGAGCGATAGAGGTTGATGCCGTCGCTGAAGCCGTATCCGATCAGCCCCACCGCCACGACCAGGGCCAGGCTTGCCGCCGCCAGAACCTGGACGCGGCGCTGCTTCTTCAGGGATTTCATGCCGGCCATGGGTCCTCCTCAGGCGGGATCAAAGCTGATGGCGCGGCGCAGGAACTGCGTGGCCTTGCCGCCCACCCGCACCGGATCGCCGGTGGTCAGATACATCGATGTCGTGCCCGGCCCGACGAATTCGGGCCTGCGCGTCAGATAGTCGGCCAGGCTTTCGGCGACCAGCCCCGCCTGGCTGAAGACCTTGACCTGCGGCCCCAGGGCGCGCTGAAACGCGTCCTGCATCAGCGGGTAATGGGTGCAGCCAAGGACCGCCGCCTCGGGGTACGGCATGCGGCGCTTCAGCGCCTCGACATGGCTGGTGACCAGGGCCTCCGCCAGCTGCTCGTCGCCCATCTCGATCGCATCGACCACGCCGGCGCAGGGCTGGGCCTCGACATCGACGCCCACCGCGCGGAACGCCAGTTCGCGCTGGAACGCGCGGCTGGCGACGGTCGCGGGTGTGGCAAACAGCGCGACGTTGTTGACCGCCACCCGGCGCGGCGGCGAATTATCGCCCCAGGCCCGTTCGGTCAGCGCCTCGATCAT
>NZ_JXYF01000401.1:0-246 GCF_000967735.1 Paracoccus sp. S4493 | reverse complement strand
TGGTTTCGAAAGGATGCGCAGCGGTCCTTCGCTCACACGTCGCTTGCGACGTATAGGTGAGCACTTCGTGTCTTGCACCCTACGCTCCGGTGATTAAGAATTACAACCATTGCGCGACCACAGGATTTCAAAATGCCCAAGACCATTGACCAGCAGATCGCAACGGCTGAAGCCAAGCTCGCCCTGCTCAGAACAAAGAAGAAAGCCACCGACACCCGCGTCAAGATCATCGTCGGCGCTGTCGTC
>NZ_JXYF01000400.1:0-341 GCF_000967735.1 Paracoccus sp. S4493 | reverse complement strand
GCGGGCAAGTCGACCTTCCTCAAGATCCTGATGGGCATCCATCACCGCGATGCGGGCACCCTGCTGCGCAACGGCCAGCCGGTGGTGTTCGACAACCCGTCCCAGGCCCTGGCGCACGGCATCTCAATCATCGAGCAGGAGTTGAGCCCCGTCCCGGCCATGACCGTGGCCGAGAACATCTATCTGGGCCGCGAACCGGTGGGGATGTTCGGACGCATCGCGTTCCGCGAGATGAACAGCCGCGCCCAGGCGCTGCTGGACGGGTTCCAGTTCGGCATCCGCGCGGACAGCCTGATGATGGACCTGACCGTGGCCCAGACCCAGCTGGTCGAGATCGCCAA
>NZ_JXYF01000399.1:0-1041 GCF_000967735.1 Paracoccus sp. S4493 | reverse complement strand
CGACTTGCCCGCGCCGTTGCCGCCGCACAGCGCATGCACCGATCCCGGCTCCAGCCGGAACTGGCCCAGCTTCAGCGCGGGAACGCCATCGAAGGATTTGCGAAAGCCCGAGGCCTCCAACAGCGGCGTGGTCATATCGTCCCCCCATGCCGGACGCCCACCGGGCGTGCCGATACATATGTCAGTCTCCCTCTGACATTTGCACGCTAAGCGGCGCGGATGACTTCTGTCAACAGGGATGTGACATAGTTCAGATGCGATCTGGCAGTTGTCCGCGCGGCCCGCCTGCTGCTAAGCGTTGCGAAACAGCAAGGCTGCAGGGGCAGGGACAGGCATGAGTTTTTCGAAGGGGATGCTGCGCGGCGCCGCGCTGCTGGCGGTGCTGTCGTCGTTGGCCGCCTGCGGCGGTTTCAAGCGTCAGAGCGAACTGGAATGCATGGAACGCGCCATGTATTTCGAATCGAACCGGTCCAGCCGGGACGGGATGATCGCCGTGGGCAGCGTGGTGATGAACCGCGTCCAGTCAGGCAACTATCCGCGGTCGGTCTGCGGCGTGGTGGGGCAGAAGAACCAGTTCGCGCCCGGCGTCCTGACCAAGCGGATGGACCGCGCGTCGGCCCCGCGCCTGCGCGAGGCGGCCGTGTCCGTGCTGCGCGGCGAACGCCATCCGATGATCCAGAACGCCCAGTTCTTTCACGCGGCCAGCTATCGCGCGTCCTACAACAACATGCATTACGTCGTGACGGCGGGCGGCAACGCGTTCTATGAACGCCGCCGCCCGGAACTGGTGACCCAGCCCCGCGTGCTGCCGCAGATCGAGGGCATCACGGGGCGCTGAGGCGGATCTAGCGGGCCTTCATCCGCGACAGGATGTTGGCCACCAGCGCGCCCGAGATGTTGTGCCACACGCTGAAGATCGCCGCCGGCACCGCCGTCAGCGGCGAGAAATAGGCAGTAGCCAGCGCCGCGGCCAGGCCCGAATTCTGCATGCCGGTCTCGATCGCGATGGCCTTTCGGGCGGCCAGGTCCAGCCCGGCCAGC
>NZ_JXYF01000398.1:0-359 GCF_000967735.1 Paracoccus sp. S4493 | reverse complement strand
GCCAGATGCTGGACTGGCTGCGGCAGCCGCGATGAAATGCCCGAAAACGCGCCCCGCCCTGTCCGCGAATCGGCTAGACCGGTCCGCACAGGAGGGGGCGATGCCGGACCATGACGATCTGTATGCCGCGCTGCTGGCGCGCGATCCGGGATATGACGGGCGTGCGCTGGTCGGCGTCACCTCGACCGGGATCTTTTGCCGGCTAAGCTGCCCGGCGCGCAAGCCGCGGCGCGACAACTGCCGCTGGTTCGCGGATGCCGCCGCCGCGCGGGCCGCGGGGTTCCGCCCCTGCCTGCGCTGCCGTCCCGAAGGGCAGGTGCCGCCGCTGGTCGCCACGTTGGGCGCGGCGCTGGCCGCCG
>NZ_JXYF01000397.1:0-1041 GCF_000967735.1 Paracoccus sp. S4493 | reverse complement strand
CCGCGCCCTGTCATCGCGCGCGTCGCGGTGGCCGGCGACCTTGGCGCTGCGCGTCGCACCGTCCAGCGCGCGGACCATGGCGACCTGCATGTCCAGCTTGTCGCGCAGGTCGCGATAGACCGCATTGTGGGAATAAGCCGTCAGCGCCGTGTCGATGATCTCCCAGTCCTTGTCGGACATGGACAGCCGAAACGTCGTTTCCGTCGGAACACCTTGCATACTCGATACCTCGAACAACTACACGATGTGTGTACCCCCGTTTGTCCATTTTGCGCACTTGGCTATTTGTACAGCCATCTGCCCGGACTGCGATCGCGGCGCCCGCGCCTACGACAATCCGCCGATCGGGTGACTTTGGTCTGGCCAAACGGCCGAACCATATGGTTCAATACACGCTCTGCGTGCATTTCTGACCAAGAGGAGCATGTCATGACGATCATCGACCCCCAGATCTGCGCCATCCTGCAAAAGATGGTCCAGACCTGCGAGGATGCGCAGTCCCGGTCCCGTGCCCGAAAGATCGCCTGTGACAGCGACCTGAGGGGCGCCCCTGATCCAAGGGCCGGAACCTGCCGCAGCGGCTAGATGGGCCAAGCCGCCCCGGCACGGGGCGCAAGGCTGCAAGCCACCGGCAGGTCGGGACAAGGAACCCGCCTCGACCTGCCTTATCGGACCACGGTCACATGTTGGGATAGTTCGGCCCGTCTCCGCCCTGCGGGGTCGTCCAGACGATGTTCTGGCTGGGATCCTTGATGTCGCAGGTCTTGCAGTGGACGCAGTTCTGGAAGTTGATGACGAAGCGCGGGCCCGACGCATCCTCGACCACCTCATAGACGCCTGCGGGGCAATAGCGCTGCGCGGGTTCGGCATATTCCGGCAGGTTCACCGCGATCGGCACCGAAGGGTCGCGCAGCTTCAGGTGGCAGGGCTGGCTTTCCTCGTGGTTGGTAAAGGAAAACGCCACGTTGGTCAGCCGGTCGAAGGACAGCTTGCCGTCCGGGCGCGGATAGTCGATCGGCTTGTGATCGCGCGCCTTGCCGG
>NZ_JXYF01000396.1:0-1013 GCF_000967735.1 Paracoccus sp. S4493 | reverse complement strand
CGCGAAAGCTGATCAGCGCTATCGAAGTGATCCGTCGTTAACGGAATCTCATTCAAAATGCGCGACGCTGACAAATAGTAGATCATAAGAGGGACAAATGACGCTTTCTTCAGAATCGAATATTCTTACCATCGGTCATAGCCTCGTCGGGCGGCAAATTCCCCACATGATGAACAGCATGGGAAATGAAGGAAAAACCGACTTTCAGGTCATTACCGGCGCACCGTTGCGTGTGAGTTGGAATGGCCACGATCGTGTCCATGCGCAAGGTGTGGATTCCCACCAGGCCCTCGCCACCGGCAAATATGACGCACTCATCCTCACGGAAGCCGTTCCTCTGGAAACGAATGTCCAGTGGAACGACACCTCGGGTTACGCCCTCAAATTCCTTACTCTTGCCCATGCCACCAACCCCGGCATCCAGTCCTATCTCTATGAGACCTGGAACGGGTTCGACTTCTTCAACGGTGACCTGAAGGCTTGGCGGGCAAGCTTGGACCGTTTCAGCCCTATCTGGGAAGGCGTGGTCGACAAAGTAAATGCGGCACGACCGACTGGATCGAAAGAGATGCTGCTCGTTCCCGCCGGGCAAGCAATGGCCAATCTTTACGATGCTATCGAGGCCGGCAAGATCCCTGGCGTTTCCTCCATCAGGCATTTCTTTACTGACGATATCCATCCGACAGACGCCGGCTATTACTTCGTGACGATGGTCCACCAGGCGACACTCTACGGTAAGGACCCTTCAGGCCTGCCGAATACCGTCTTCGGTGATTATGGCGCCTACCCGACCATCAATCCCATCATTGCAGCAAGCCTTCAGAAGCTGGCTTGGAAAACTGTGATGGAATATGATCGTGACGGCGTGAATGAGGGTGCCGCTCCCGCACCAACGCCCACCCCTGTCCCGCCCGTCGACAAGCCTCAGCCCGAAGAGCCAGAGGTCACACCTACACCCGATCCGACTCCCATTCCGACACCACCCGCCCAGAACGCCATCAACGGGAATGACA
>NZ_JXYF01000395.1:0-334 GCF_000967735.1 Paracoccus sp. S4493 | reverse complement strand
CGGCTTTGCCGCGATGCTGTTCATGCCGCCCGCGATGATGGCGGGCCTGCTGTCGGCCCTGGCCAAGGGGCCGCAATACATCCTGTCCTTCGTCATCGTCTTCATCTCGACTCAAAGCCTGGGCGGCGTGCTGGGGTCGGGCCTGTTCAACACCTTCACCACCCGGCGCGAGGCGCTGCACCTGCAGGACCTGTCCGTCCAGCTGACCGCCACCGATCCGGCCACGGTCGCGACCCTGGCGGGCCGGGCCGCGATGCTGGCCGCCCAGATCCCCGATGCCGCCGCGCGCCGCGCGCAGGCGGCGACCGATCTGGGCCAGCAGGTCGCGGCCCAG
>NZ_JXYF01000394.1:0-12113 GCF_000967735.1 Paracoccus sp. S4493 | reverse complement strand
TGAGATGTGCAACAAGGTCGGTCTGCTACCTGAGCTTCCCAACGTTGGCCTTTTGATAAGTACTGCTCACTGGAGCGTCTTCGCAGACAGTGAACTTATTAAGTTAAGCATCTCAATTTGTTGTGAGATTTCTGTCTATCCCCGGAAACATCCACGGGAACTGTGGATAACCACTCACACGCCACTCAAGTTTGCCCGTCACTATCTCTGTCGCCAGGCTTCAACGCTCCGGTGACCGCAAAAAATTCCGCCGCAAACTGTCCCATCGCCGATCCCGGCGTGAGCACACATGACCGACAACACGCCTGATGCAGCGCTCGGGCAGGGTGAGATTCGATCCCGAGAGCATGTTCCTTCCTCTGCAAAAGCCAGCAAATCATGGCTTGTCGCACCTCTGAGGAGGACCCACCCTGCCTCACGCCAAAATCGTCTATAAGCTATGTTATGTAACACCGCGCAGTTCTTGGTCATTGTCGTCGCTTCGCCGCAACCCAAAGCTATCCACATATTTCGTGGACATTTCTGGGGATACAAGAAGATATTCCATTTTTCCAAATCAGTTAGCCAGTAAGTCTATCATATCAGCCAAAATGGCATCGTAGCTTTCCTCAGCTACTTAGCGCCGTCAAAAAGTAGCTGCTCGATGGATCAATGATCGCCCTGCCCCATGTTCAAAAAGGATCGTTTTTGAACACTTTGAAAAAAGGGCAGGGGAGGCGGGCATTCGTTGATCCGCGTTGCAGGTTTGGAACGGCCGCTAGTGAACGCGTTTGTTAACCTAAGAAAGCAGTATAACCTTTTGGTCTGAAAAAAGGTCAGAATGACGTTTTTGCTTGACATTCACGGGCTATCGGAATCTCCGATTGCTGCGAAAATGTTAGCAATTATGTTTATCAGGCCATCTGATGCCGCCATGTCTCGCCGGTTTTGAGGATGGCGTGTGCGATGGTGATGAGCCTGCGCGCAATGGCAATGATGACGACCCCGTCTGCTTTTAAAGTCGCGCACGCCCCTCGTACATGAAGGTGAGGGGTTTGGGCCCTGGCAGATAGCCTGTGCTCAAGTTTTCAACATGAAATCCACCTTCCGTCAGGAGAGTCGCCGTGGGCCGGTCCAGATGGCAGTTGCCAGCGCAGAGGCGCCACAAGGGCGTGATCCGCTCTTGCCAGATCCTGATGTTCCTATCCGGTGCCTGACCGTGTTCGGCAAAGTGCAGACGGCCGCCTGGCCTCAGCACCCGTTTCACTTCACGCAGAACCTTGCGGACGTCGCCAACGCTGCACAGCGTCCAAGTGACCACAACGGTATCGAAACTACGGTCTGCGAACGGGAGATCTTCCGCGCTTGCCTGTAAAATATTTGCCGGGTAGCGGAGCGCGGACGCCCGCCTCAGCGCCATTTCCACAAGGGGTGCCGAGGTGTCGATCCCCACCAGCCTCAAAACGCCAGCGTCATAATATGGTAGGTTCAGCCCCGAGCCAACGCCCAGCTCCAGGACTTCGCCGGCCGCCCCCGCGACGGCCCGTTCACGAAGCGGCGTAAGCATTCGGTGACCCATCGCAAGATGTGTCAATCGGGGGAGAATGAAGGTGTCGTATATTCCCATGAGGCGTTTCCTTTCAGCCTGTCATCCGCTTTGTGCCAAGGAATGGCAATTTGCCCAGCAGCCACTAGGCAAAACGAGCCAGCTGCCGGTGAAGAATGCGAATGGCATCCCGTTTGCACCCATCGTGGCCTATCACTGTCATCTTCGGTCTCCTTGAATATTGCGCTCAGCAAAACGAGGTGAAACCGGTGCAGGACCAATACGCTTTAGCCCAAGCGACCAAGCGCTGGAAACATTTCGAGCATCCGATAAGACAGCGCACTAAAACTGTTCGTCGCCATCAGGATGCCCATGAGTACCATGATGACACCCGCCACTTTGTGCAGCCATCGGCCTGCGTTTCGAAGTCGGCGTAGGCGAAGTGAAACCCCGTCCGCAAAGGCCGCGACCAGAAGAAAAGGGATGCCGAGGCCGACGGAGTAGATGGCCAGCATTGCCACGCCCTCGCCAATAGTCGCGCTCGCGGCACTGGCGGTCAGAATCGCCCCAAGGATAGGGCCGATGCAGGGTGTCCAACCAAACCCGAAGGCAAGCCCGAGGATGTAGGAGGCAAGCGGCTGCCCCCCGGGCAGGTCGAAGTTGAACCGCAGGTCGCGCTCCATTGCTGACAGACGGGCCGCGCCCATCATGAAGAGGCCGAACAGGATGATGATGACGCCGCCAACAAGGTTCAACTCGTAGCGCCAGCCGAGAAGGGCCTGGCCGAGTGCTGTCGCCGAGGCCCCGAGAGCAATGAAGATGGTGGAAAAGCCGAATACGAAACAGAGGCTGAGCCAGACCGCCCGGCTCCGCGATGGCTCGGAAACAGCGTTTCGCCCTGCGATATAGGAAACATAGCCCGGCACAAGCGGCAAGACACAGGGAGACAGGAAGGAGATCGCCCCTGCAAGGAGGGGAACGGTGAGACCGAGAGCCGAAAGATCGGTCAATTCTCAAGCCTCCCTTCGACGGGCGGCGCGGGGTTCAGCCGACGCGCGGCCAGAAGACACACCGTCGGCACGACGACCCATTGAAGAAGCGGCGTCAGACCGGCGTTCAGCAATGGCACAACCGGCATTGCCTCGCGGTAGGCCCAAGCACCGCGCAGCTCGATGTTCAGCCATTCGCTGAACACGGTGTAGAAAACGCCGAAAACCACCGCCAGGACCAGAACCGGCCCCGCCCGCCGGCCGGGCCACGCAGGGTGTCCGGTCAAGAACAGGGCCAGAAGCAAGGTGCTGGCCGCGATCAACAAGTCGCCGCCAGTGCAATGCACGACAGCGAAGGCAATCTCGTTCCAGCTGCCCTCGACCCAGATCGTATAGAGCTGAACGTGCAGGACTTCCCACACGAGATGTCCAATGGACGAATACAGAATATAGCGCCGCAAGGCCGACAACCAATCCGGACGCACCGCCTGGTGCAGGTCTCGTATCATCTGAAGAGCTCGCCTAGTTTGTCACGGAAGCCTGGCTCGGGCGGCCGCATGTTCGTCAGGCCGTTGATGTAGAGCATCATGTCTGCGTGACGGAACGCGCTGCCATGAAACAGGCCTGCATGCCGCCCGCCACGGTCAATGATGTGGACCGCCGGTTCCGTTCCGCCGCGCGAGGAAAGCCCGGAGAACGCCTCGGAAAGATCGGCAACCGGTTCACCCGGGAGCGAAGAGGCCTGGATGCAGTTTTCACCGGCAGCGAACCCGGCCGCGCCCGGCTCTGCAACATTCACAAAGCTCACCATGTTCTGCATCGGGGTAATGTTCACGGCCTGCCGGACCCGTTCGATCAGCCGCTGCTGCGCATCACAAGGCGCACCGCAGCCTTCGGGCGTGAAGCTGAGGACGATGATCCTGTCGGTCATTCCGTCAAGTTCAACGCCACGACTTGCGGCATCGATAAGTTCCAGATGGGGCAGGCTGCGGGTGTCCGTCACCTCGAAGGCTGGCTCCCTGGCAGCCGTCACCTCGTCCAGTCGATCCCCGGGGTGATGTGCAAAGGCCGGGGAGGCCAGCAGGACTGCGGCAGCGAAGGCATGGCGCATTCTCATTCCGCCTCCGGACCGGAAGCGCCGGGACCGAGGATCGGCACTTCGACGGTCACCTCGCCCGCTTCCTGGAACGACAGCGTCAGTGGGAATTTCGCCCCTTCCTCCAGCTTCTCCGTCAGGCCCATCAGCATCACGTGCATGCTGCCCGGCGCCAGCATTACCGGAACGTCCGGCTCAAGCGCGAGCCTGTCGAGATGCGTCATCCGGCTGGTCCCCGCCGCGTCGGTCTCGACGGCATGGATCATGACCTCCGCCGCCACAGGGCTTTTGATCCCGACCAGCTGATCGGCCACGTCAGATCGCAGCGTCAGATAGGCCGCACCCGGGCGTGAGGCGAGGATGCTGGCCCGCGCCCAGGGGTCGGACACCGTGACCTCGGCCACGGCCACTGCCGGCCATGTCAGCGCAAGCGCAGTCATAAGAACCTTCATTGCATCCTCTCCTCTTTCTCGATCCGCATGGCGATTTCCTCGGCCAGCGCCCCGGGTGGCTGGTCGGCTTCCATGAACACGGCTTCGAATGTGCCATCCGGCCGCATCAGGTAGAGATGTCCGGCATGGGCCATGACATAGCCATCGGGTGCGGTCGCGTCCTCGCCGGGCTCGAACCATGTCCGGTAGTTCCCGGTCGCCTCGGCGACTTGTGCTTCCGTTCCCGTCAGGCCGATCATCCGCGGGTGAAAGGCGGAGACATATGCAGCCATCACCGGCACCGTGTCCCGTGCAGGGTCCACGGTCACGAAGAGTGGCGCGACGTTGTCCGCCTTGCTGCCAAGGAGGTCGAGAACGTTGGCCATGTAGGCAAGCGTGGTCGGGCAGATGTCGGGGCAATGCGTGAAGCCAAAGAACACGAGCTGCCAGCGCCCTGCATAGTCCGCCTCTGTCACGGCCCGCCCGTTATGGTCGGTAAGGGTAAAGGCCGAGCGGATGTCGGCCTCGCCTTGGAATGTCGGCGCGGATGCGGCTGGCACGGGCGGCGCCATCCACAGCGCGAGCCCTACCGCGATTGCGGCGAGGAGGGTGGCGGACCAGAGGACAAGGCGCAGGCGCTTGATGCCGGTCGGGGAAATCTTTGTCATGTCTGTCGCTTTCATCCCGCCCGCACCGAGTGCGCGAGCGGGATTTTTCTTTCGTCAGCCTTCGCTGCCGGCTTCGTCATGGGACTTCATGTGCTCGTTCATGGTCTGCATCATCTCGTTGCAGTTCTCCATCATCTGCATCATGCCCTTCATGTCGCCGCCCATCATCTGGCCGTCCTTCATGTCACCGTGCATCATGTCGCCCTGCATGGTTTCCTGCTCGGGCGCATCGGTGGTGCTGGTGGCGCTGTTTTGCGCGACGGCGGCAGTCGCCAGCAGCGCTGCCAGGGCAGTTGCGGTCAGGGTGGATTTGATCGTCGTGTTCATGGTCTTCTCCTGTGGTTTCGGTTCAGTCAGTGGTAGAGCGCGGCATTTCCGCCGCGCCAGTCTTGCTTGCGCAAGATTTCGAGCCGCTCATCATGCACAGACCCAGCCCGCACATCGCAATGCAGGGCGCCAGACTGAGGATCAGCGGCGCAGCCCCGACAGCGACAAGCCAGCCCCAGTTCATCGCCATTCCGGCGGTGACAAGGGGGAGCGCTGCAAGGATCAGGGTGCGGCGGCCAGGGCGGATGCCGATGCGGGGACGGGTTGGCTGCGGATGCGCCCCCGCGTCTATCTGGGTCATTGGCTGAGGTTCCTTTCTTCGTTGAGGGACTGGATCAGGCGAATGGCGGCACGGCCGTCCCATTCGGCAGGACCGACGAGGCGGCCACGTTCGCGGCCGCCCCGGTCGATGAGGATTGTTGTTGGCAAGCCGACCGCAGCGATGTCCGCCATGACGCGTGATTTTTGGGCCAGATACGGTTCGAGGTGTCGGATGCCGAGGTTGTCGTAAAACCGGCGCACCTCCGCCATTCTCTCGTCGATCGAAAGCGCAAGAACATGAAAGCCGCTGTCGTCGAGACGGACCTGGAGCCTGTCGAGCGCCGGCATCTCGTCAATGCAGGGCGGGCACCACGTCGCCCAGATGTTCAGCAAAACGATCTGTCCGCGGAAGTCGGCCAGCGCCAGCTTCCGTCCCTGCTGGTCGACAAAGCTGGTTGATAGCATACTGCGCGGGACGTCATGCAGCCTGAGGGGCACACGGGCAGAAGCCGGCGCCGCCGCAAGCACCAGGGCTCCCGTCAGAACCGCGCGGCGCATCATGTCCCTGCCTCCGCCTGGAGGCGCCGCACGATCGGCAGGATCTTTTCCTCGAGAGCGCGGCGATCGAAGGGGCCGACATGCTTGTATGCGATCTGCCCTTCGGCATCGATCACGAAGGTTTCGGGCAGTCCATAGACGCCCCAGTCAATGGAGACACGACCGTTCCGGTCGGCGCCGATCCGCGTGTAAGGGTTTCCCAAATCGTCCAGGAACGCCCGCGCAGCCTCCGGCGCATCCTTGTAGTTGATCCCGAAGATCGGGACGGCACCGGTTTCGGCCAGCTCGACCAGCAGCGGCATCTCGACCCGGCACGGCACGCACCACGAAGCCCAGACATTGACGATGGACACCTTCCCGCGCAGGTCGGCATTGGAGAAGCGCTCCGCCATGCCTTCGATGGGTGGCAGGGCGAACTCGGGAACCTGGCGACCGACGAGCGCGGAGGGCAGCTCATCGGCCTTGCTGAAGAGACCCCAGAAGAACGCCGCTGCCAGCCCTGCGAAGACAGTGAGCGGCAACAGGGCCCACCAGGAACTCCGTCTGGCCTTCGCTTCGGTGCTCACGGCGCAGCCTTTTCTTTGCCGGTCACCTCGGCTTGGAAGCCGCGCTCCCGTTGGGGCCAGGTGCTCTTGATATAGCCGAGCACGGACCGGATCTCGGCATCCGTCAGGATGCCCTCGAAAGCCGGCATGTCGCTCTCGTACCCTTCGACCACGGCTCCTACGCCCAGCTTGGTGATGGTGAACAGCTGGTTATCGGGGTGGTGCCAGGTGTGGCCGGTCTTATCATGGGGCGGGGCCGGCATGCGGCCGTTGTCGAGCCTGCGCTTCCAATCGGGCTGTCCCTCAAGATCGGCACCGTGGCAGGAGGCGCAGTTGGCGGCGTAGATCTCCTGCCCGAGCGTGATATTATCGGCCGTCACAGGTTCACCCATGAAAGTCACGCCCTCGGCGGCAGACTCAGACTGCGTCGCCCCTGCTGCCAGTGCGGCGGCTCCTGCGACCGCCGCGCCCGACAGGATCAGGCCGAGCCGCTTCATCCCCGCCCCCGAAGATGTTTCACCAGCGCAACAAGGGCCAGCACCAGCACCGTCACTACGAGCAGCATGAACACCCCGCCGCCCAGCATCATGATGCCCATCATCGGGCCGCCCATCATTCCCATGCACTCACTCATCAGAATAAACGGCCACGCCGTCCTCGCCGAAGGAATAGGTCTTGAGGGTCCCGGTCTTGACCTGCGCCATGCCCGGTGCGTTCGAAGGCATGCCGGGCAGCGTGATGCCGTCGATGTCCGGGCGCTCGGTCACCAGCCGTTCGATGATCTCGACCGGCACGAGGCCGCTGACGTAATAGCCGTCCACCTCTGCCAGATGGCAGCCGAGGCCTTGTTCCGGCACGCCCACATCCACCGAGCGGCGGTCGAAGTTGCGGTCGTCCACCAGCGTCACGACATAGCCATGCGCTTCAAGATAATCGGCGTAAGTGTCGCAGCAGCCGCAGCCAGGGTCCCGCCAGATCGTGACCTGGTGGGCGGCGTCGGCCGCCGCCACGACCGGCATCGGGGCAAGCTCGCCCTGTGCCGGAGCAAGGCTGGTGAAGGCGAAGGCGCCACCGGCTCCAAGGGCAGCCAGCGTGGCGGCGGCAATCATCTTTTTCATGGTCATCTCCTTCATGCGACCGCAATTGCGGTCCAGCTTTTGCCGCCATCGCGACTGAGGTGCAGGCTGCCGCCGATGATGGCGGCGAGATATGTCTTGTCCTCTGAATGAACGGCGAGGGCGGTGGCAGGCTGCTGCGCCTCCCGCGCCCAAACCACGCCACCGTCCTTCGAGGTCCAGATGCCCGAGGGAAGCGCGGCATGGAGGGTGGCGGGCGACGAGGGGGCACTGACCAACGACAGGACCGCCTCGCCCTCGGGCAGCGGGGCCTCGGACGGTGGGGCATCCTGCGAGACCAGCGCATCCATGGCGTCACCGGGCTGAACATCCTGCCACCGGCAGAAGCAGTCGGGCACGCGGGTCAGACCGGTCTCGGTGCCCGCATAGAGCCAGATCCCGCCCATGCCGCTCTCCAGATCGACAGAGGTCAAGGCCAGCGGATCGCGCTCCGCTTCATTGAGCCAGGGGCGGTCCATCGCCAGGCTCCAGGACTGGCCTGCATCCTCCGACATCCACAGCCCGTCGCCCTCCAGCGCGGCGTAGAAGGTGTCAGGGGCGCGGGTAGCCATGGCGATTGCCAGAACCTTGGCCTCAGGCAAGCCGTCATCGCGGACCTGCCAGATCTGTCCGCCGTCGTCCGACAGGGCGATGCCTCGATCGAGGGCGGCAAGGATGCGGCCGGAAAGCGCGGGATGGGTTGCCAGCGCAAAGACGGGTCCTGGCGCGGCAAGCGCCGCCCAGGAGCGACCGGCATTGTCGCTGCGGAAAAGACGGTCGGCTGCAAGCAGGATGCTGTCGCCGTCGAATGCCACCGCTCGGGGGGCCGGAATGGATGCGATGCTCGACAACGGAAGCGCCAGAATGCTTGCCGCACTTGCGGCAGAGAAGAGAAACAGGCGACGCGAAAGCATCGAAGGTGATTTGGGTGACATGGGACTACCTCATGATCCGGGTCGGCTGCTGGCAGTCGCGCTTTGGGGCGAGACAGGACCAGACCGGAGGCTGACGCCTCCACGGGACCGGCTTTTGACGCATCACGCGCCAAAAGCGGTCAGATCAGAGGATTGGATCGTGGGGGGTCTCGGAGCGGCAAATTGCCGACGCCGCTGAGCTTCACATCGCTGAACTGCTGCCGCAGGTCATGCGTCGTGGGTCTGAGTTCAGGCGTGTCGGCCTCAGGAACGGCAGCGAAGCCTCCTGCCGAACAGACAAGATCGCACACTGCAGTGCCTGCTCCGTCTTCGTCGCCGCAGGCATTGCAATCGGCGGAACCCATACTGGCAGGATCCATGTCCGACATCTCGACCATAGCCATATCAACTGCCATCGTGCTCGCTCCAGCCGCATGCACGACTGACCCTGCCGCAAATACGGCAAGCACAAGAACGAGAAGCATGCGGCTGAACACGGTCATGGCGCTTAATCTATGCCTTCTTTCCAAGAGAATCCACTGCCGACTCTTCGCGACAATGTGAGAGGGACATTTCCTTGTCCTCTGAACTGCTTTGTCCTTGCGGGAGGTCGTTCAGGATAGGGCATTCAGGCCGATTTCCCTGATCACAAAGGGCGACCAGGCGTTGAAGCGTTGCGGTCATACTCTGGAGCTCCACGATCTTCTGCTCCACCCGGAAAATATGATGCCGGGCGATCTCCTTTGCGTCGGCAGCCGCAGATGCACGATCTTCGTAGAGAGCCATCAGCTCGCGACAGTCTTCCAGGCTGAACCCAAGCGATCTGGCGCGGCCAATGAACTTCAGCTTGTGAAGGTGGTCCTCCCTGAACAGCCGATAGCCATTGCTGCTCCGTTCAGATCGCACCAGGCCGATGTCCTCGTAGTAGCGGATCGTCTTCACGGGCAGACCGCTGCGTTCCGACACGTTGCCGATGTTCATGCCGACCTCCTTCATCCTTGCTCCCCAGATAGGGCCTCCACCTACTGGAGGGTCAACAGGTCAAAGTTCTTTTTTGCACTCCCTTGACCTTCCAGTGGCTGGAGGCCCCAGATTGATCCCGGAACAATGCCTTTGCACAAAGGAGAGCCAGATGAACAATCCGGATGCCCAGAAAGCCACAGTGCGCGATCCAGTCTGCGGCATGACGGCCGACGCAGGCAGCAGTTTCCACCACGAGCACGCAGGCCATCTTTACCATTTCTGCTCGGATGGATGCCGTAACAAATTTGCGGCCGAGCCCGAAACCTATGTCGAAGCCGTTGATCCGGTTTGCGGGATGTCAGTCAACCGCGCGACGGCGCAACATCTGTCGAAGCACGAGGGCGAGCGCTTCTACTTCTGTTCACCTCGCTGCAAGGATAAGTTCGATACCGCGCCAGCGACCTATCTGAAGGGTCGGCCGACGCCGGAACCAATGCCCGCAGGCACGACCTATACCTGCCCCATGCATCCAGAGATCGAGCAGGTCGGCCCTGGAGATTGCCCGATCTGCGGAATGGCCTTGGAACCAAAGGGTGTCCCTCAGGGAGACGAGGGCCCGAACCCGGAGCTGGTGGATTTTACCCGCAGGTTCCGGGTGGGCCTCGTGCTGACCGTGCCGGTGGTGCTTCTGGCCATGGGGGGCTATATCGGCCTCCCCCTTCGCAGCTGGACCGGCGAGCGGGCCGCGCACTGGCTGGAACTGATTTTGGCGACGCCGGTGATCCTGTGGGCCGGTTGGCCGTTCCTCGTGCGCGGCTGGAAAAGCTTTCGCAGCATGAACCTGAACATGTTCAGCCTGATCGGCATGGGGGTTTTCGCCGCGTGGAGCTTCAGCACGGTTGCTGTCATCGCGCCACAGCTGTTCCCGGCCGGTTTCCGTGATGCGGAAGGAAATGTTGGCATCTATTTCGAGGCTGGGGCCGTCATCGTGGTTCTTGTCCTTCTCGGGCAGATCCTCGAACTGCGGGCGCGCGAACGGACAGGATCGGCGATCCGGGCGCTTCTTGATCTTGCCGCCAAGAGTGCTCGTGTCATCCGCAAAAACGGTGAGGAGGAGGAGGTCCCGCTCGAAGACGTGCAGATCGGCGACCGCCTCCGTATCCGGCCAGGCGAGAAGGTTCCCGTTGATGGCGAGGTGGTGGACGGGCGTTCCTTCGTTGACGAATCCATGCTCACCGGCGAGCCGGTTCCCGTCGAGAAAGCTCACGGCGATCCGGTGACAGGGGCCACCATCAACGGCAACGGAAGTCTGATCATCGAGGCCAGGCGCGTGGGCAAGGATACGATGCTTGCGCAGATCGTGGAGATGGTGGCAGCGGCACAGCGGTCGCGTGCCCCGATCCAGAAGCTCGCCGACGCGGTGGCGGGATATTTTGTCCCGGCTGTTATCGCCGTTGCGATCTTGTCCTTTATCGCCTGGTCGATTTGGGGTCCGGCCCCCGCCCTGGCCTATGCACTCGTCTCGGCCATTGCTGTTCTTATCATCGCCTGCCCCTGCGCCCTCGGGCTTGCGACCCCGATGTCGATCATGACGGCCACAGGCCGAGGCGCTCAGGCGGGCGTTCTCATCAAGAATGCCGAAGCGCTGGAGGCCTTCGAGAAGGTCGACACCCTGATCGTCGACAAGACCGGCACGCTGACGGTCGGCAAGCCGGAACTTGCGGCGCTTCTACCAGAACGGGGTCATGACGAGAACGAGATTCTGCGTCTCGCGGCCAGCCTGGAACGAGGATCTGAGCACCCTCTGGCCGAGGCCATCGTGCGCGGTGCCGAAGCTCGCGGATTGAGCCTGGCACAAGCAGATGACTTCGAGGCTGTCACCGGCATGGGGGTCAAGGGCGTGGTCGACGGAAAATCCGTTGCTCTTGGCAATGCCAGGATGCTGGCCGAACTCGGGATCGATGCACCGGCCGCGGCCGAGGCTGCGAACGCACGCCGGGACGAGGGCGAAACCGTCATGTTCATCGTGGTCGACGGAGTGATTGCAGGTCTGGTCAGCGTTGCAGATCCCGTCAAGGAAACGACGCCCGAAGCGTTGAAGGCGCTGCGCGAACTGGGTTTCCGCATCGTGATGGCGACGGGCGATAACGAGCGCACTGCCCGCGCCATCGCCGGACGCCTCGGGATCGAAGAGATCCGGGCCGATGTGTTACCCGAGGACAAGGCCCGGATCATCCGCGATCTTCAGGCTGAGGGTCGCAAGGTCGCCATGGCCGGAGACGGAGTCAACGATGCGCCGGCACTCGCTCAGGCCGACGTGGGCATCGCCATGGGAACAGGTGCCGACGTTGCCATCGAAAGTGCCGGGATCACCCTGCTGAAAGGCGATCTTGGTGGCATTGTACGCGCACGGCGCTTGTCGCAGGCGACCATGAGCAACATCCGGCAGAACCTGTTCTTCGCGATGATCTATAACGCGGCAGGAGTGCCGGTGGCAGCCGGTCTGCTCTACCCGTTCTTCGGACTGCTCCTTTCGCCGATGTTCGCCGCAGCGGCGATGAGCCTGTCCTCCGTTTCGGTCATCGCCAATGCATTGCGCCTGAGAGGTGTGAAACTGTGAAGAGAGGTTGCCGGGATTACCGGCAGGACCGTGACAGCGGAGTATCCATCGCCGAGGATTTGGCGATGGATACGGCAATTATCGTAAGCGCGACGTCGCGG
>NZ_JXYF01000393.1:0-286 GCF_000967735.1 Paracoccus sp. S4493 | reverse complement strand
CGGCCGGCATGACCCTGGCGGAACGCGAACAGACGACGACGCTGCTGTGCCGGCTGGCGGAAACGCGTGCCGTGGTGGTGGTCGAACACGACATGGATTTCGTGCGCCGCCTGAACTGCAAGGTGACCGTGCTGCACCAGGGGTCCGTGCTGGCCGAAGGCAGCCTGGACCACGTGACCCGCAATCCCGACGTCATCGACGTCTATCTGGGGCGATGAAATGATCGAGGCCAAGAATCTGACCCTGCATTACGGCGGCAGCCAGATCCTGCACGGGATCGACCTGG
>NZ_JXYF01000392.1:0-740 GCF_000967735.1 Paracoccus sp. S4493 | reverse complement strand
CGGCGCGATTATGTGTGGCGTTAAGATTTTCGGTGAAAAACTCGTTTTCTTGTTCTTGTGCAGGCTCGGGTGCATCGGCTTCCGCCGCGCATGCGGCGGAAGCCCCTTGCTCATCTTCCTGCATCAGCGAGCGACGACACGCGTGTGATAGCGTTTGATCGCATCCACCAGGGCCGGGATCGGCTTCGCGGGAGCGTCGAGCGCGGCGAAAAACTTTTCATGATCGACAGGCTGCAGGACAGTGCGCTCATGAGCGTTGATGGTGTTCTTCGCTTCACGATATGCGGCAGACACGGCAAAGGTGGTGTCGTCGACACCGGAGAGAGCGGCAGCTCTCTGGATCGTGTTTTTGATGCGCTTCTTCGTCCGGAAGGACATCCGGGCGTCGCTAGGCTCGTCGATAGTCGTAGTCTCATCTACAAACGCACGCATGGCGAGAACTCCTTTTCTCTGACCCAAGATGTATGGCGAACTGCCGCACACGGCAATTCTTTTTTGCATTCTTTTGCAATTATTTTTTCTATTTCCGAAATCAGAAGGCCCGGAAGATTGGGATCTTCACGGGCCTGAAGGATGATGTTTATTTGAAAAACAAGGGCATGACAGGACCGTTCAGAGACGGGAGGGGATGAGCCTGCAGAACTCGACGATCTCCTTACGGCCGAACTTGCCGGCCTCCATTCATGATCAGCCTCCTGGTTGCTTGAAGGGAACTTGTGAGGCCCGCGCTTTCGCGCGGG
>NZ_JXYF01000391.1:0-559 GCF_000967735.1 Paracoccus sp. S4493 | reverse complement strand
GGCGCTGGTCGTGTTCCTGTCGCTGGCCGCGCTGTACGAAAGCTGGTCCGTGCCGCTGGCGGTCATGCTGACCGTTCCGGTGGGCATCCTGGGCGCCCTGGCGGCCGCGCTGTTCTTCGGACAGTCGAACGACGTGTACTTCAAGGTAGGTCTGCTGACGACCATCGGACTTGCCGCCCGAAACGCCATCCTGATCGTCGAATTCGCCGAGGCGCAGTTCAAGGAGGGCAAGACCGTGGTCGAGGCCGCCCTGATCGCATCGCGCCAGCGTCTGCGTCCGATCCTGATGACCACGTTCGCGTTCATGCTGGGCGTGCTGCCGCTGGCCATCGCGTCGGGCGCCGGTGCGGGGGCGCAGAACTCGATCGGCATCGGCGTTCTGGGCGGCATGGCTTCCTCTGCCGTCATCGGGATCTTCCTGGTGCCGGTCTTCTATGTGGCCGTGCTCAAGATCCGGTCGCTGCTGTCGCGCAAGAAGGAAAAGACCTCGTGACGTTTCCCCGTATGACCCGCGCGACACTGTCGCTGACGGCGCTGTTGATGATCTCCGCCTGCGCGG
>NZ_JXYF01000390.1:0-758 GCF_000967735.1 Paracoccus sp. S4493 | reverse complement strand
CTGCGGCGGCGTTCGGCCAGTTCCAGCTCGCGATAGCCCAGATCGCCCAACTCGGTCTCGGCCATCTCGCGGCGTTCGGCGGCCAGGCGCAGGCTCTGGATCTGCAGTTCGGTCTGGCGGATCGCGGCCGAGGCGCGGCTGGCCTGCAGCGACCCCAGTTCACCGTCGATGCGCGCGGCCTCGCGTTCCAGGGCCAGCACGCGGCTGGCCTGGGCCAGCCCCCGGTCCAGCAGGCTCTGCTGGTCGGTCAGCTCGCGCCCGATCAGGTCGCGCTGCGTGCCCAGGGCGGCGAACTGGGCGTCGATGCCGTCGACCTCGGAATCGATCTGGTCGGATTGCTTGGCCAGCTGGTCCAGAGACTGGCGCAGCGTGTCCAGCCGCGTGCGGAACAGGCTGGTCTGTCCCGCGATCAGATCCTGCAGCGCCGGCGACGCGGTCGCGGCCTGCACCAGTTCGTCGGGAAAGGTGATCGTGTCGGCATCGGCGCGTTCGGCCTCCAGCCGGCCGCGGCGGGCCAGGATCTCGAAATACTGGCCCTCGACGATGGTGTGCTCGGTGCGCAGCAGCGTGCCGTCCAGCGTCAGCAGCAGGTCGCCCGCGGCGACGGTGCTGCCCTCGGATGTGGCGATGTCCTGGACCACGCCGCCATCGGGATGCTGGACGATCTGGCGCTGCTGTTCGACCTCGACCTGGCCGCCCGCCACGACCGCGCCAGAGATGCGCGTGGACATCGCCCACACCGTGAAGCCGCCCACCAG
>NZ_JXYF01000389.1:0-793 GCF_000967735.1 Paracoccus sp. S4493 | reverse complement strand
CCGAAGGGGACGCCCGGATCGCTGTCTATGACCGGGTTTCGGGCTTGATGATGTTATGAAGCCAATTCGCAGCTTCTTGGCCCTTGGCGACCCATTCCTCAATGACATTCTCAGACATGTCCTGCCTCAAGGATTTTATCGACTGATCTACGATTTTCTTTTGTCGCCGACTTGCTTCCCGCATGTCTGCGATTTTGAGCATGGGATATAGCTTACTCATGCCAGACGACACGCAAAGTTCTTCCAGCCTGTATTCTATCGACTGTTCATCGCTTGGCAGCTCGTCGTGGCGATCCAGATACAGCGCGGAACAATGCAACGCTTCGTGCAGGATCGTGTCGAACAGTTCCAGCTTGTCGCCTTTGTGTTTGAGGACATTCAGATAAATTATCGGCCTCTGACCTTTGGGATAGAACGAGAGTCCGTATCGCCTGCTTTGACCAACAGTTTCGGGCTTCCAGAACGTATCGGCTCGGACAACTGCCACGTGGCTCATGATACGGGTGGCCGCGTTTATCATATCTACATTTGTGAAAACTGCTGGATCGAAGTCGATGCTTTTTTCCATGAAGTAATGCGCTTTATTTTCAAGGCTCATGTCGATCATAATATTTCCGGCTGTTGAATAGAGGTTTCTCAAAAGACATTGCTTTGATAATAACTGCGGACCAATATGGCGCAAGGGATGCGAAGCATCACCTGCGCCATATTTTTTCTGCTTTGATTCTTATTCTGCCGTTTCTGTATCGCGGTGCTGCCTTGCCGAAGGCGAGGCTCCGCCCGAAGGGCCGGG
>NZ_JXYF01000388.1:0-1238 GCF_000967735.1 Paracoccus sp. S4493 | reverse complement strand
AACCTGTCGGCCACAGCCCCTGTCGCCAATGCCCTGCTGCTGGATACCGGAACGCCTGTCGCCATGTTCGCCCCCAATCACGACATGACAGAGGAGGCGTATGACGACCTGAAAAAGATCGCCGCCAATGGCGTCTATCCGCCGTGGCTGTGGGCACCCGAAGAATTTGACTTGCCTGGTATCCCAGGCAAGTCAAAATAATCGCACGGCACGGCGGTTTCTTATCAGGTCATTTGTTTATCGGTTTCCGAATGAACAAAAGGCTAGAGTAAATGGAAGCATTTCTTAAGCGGCGTCAGATTTATATTGTTTGGTTGAGGACTGAAAGGCTACGAGGATGAACCATTTTCAATGGGCTGTTGCCATAAACTCTGTAGGCGGTCTCTCCGATGGCGATGATGAGATGAGGCTTGCAATCACGGGCGCAGAGAACTTCTGCCTCGACTTCATTCGGGACAATGGCCTGCCTCGGAACTACATGGTCGAGAAAGGCATCCCCTATATCGCTGCCTACATGGTCTCATGCGCCAAGAACATCGACTATGAAATCTTCAACCTCTATCTCGATAGCAGGGATTACCGGCGGATCTTCCAACGTGAAGCCGAGAAAAATAAAGGCATCCTGGCGGAGATGCTGAATGAGGCCGCGCAGATACAACCGGATATTCTCAGGAGCTTCATCATCGGCGCAGGGTTGCGGTTGAAGATCGCTCCAACCGGCACTGGCAAACGCGTCAAATTAAGTAAGCAGAATAGTCGTTACTGAAAGTTGGTTTCAGAGTAAAAGATAACCAATAAAAAGCGAGATTATCATGGAATACTGTTGTCCTTTATGTGCCTCGACATCTGATTCACTTTCGCATTGTGAGTTTTGTGGAATAATTAGGAACGAGGTTTGTTATCCCACGAAGGAAAAATCGGAAGGGAGCTTCTGGCACGTCATCCTGATGCTTATTGGATTTGGCATGCTGTTGCAGATTTCTGCGCTGTTCCTCTGACCAATCCGGGCGTCCCCTTCGGGCCGCGTCCCCGGTTCCGGCCGGCAAGACCGGCCTCCACCCGAGCTGGTCGGGGCGATGCGCCCGGCTGCGCTGCACGGGTGAATGTCTCGTCCCGAGCCATCCCCCCGCACACCGGTCCTGGGCGCCCTGCCCCGCCCATCTCGTCCCTCACGGGCGGGACCGCTGACGCAGGGCGCGCGCGCAATGTGGGCAAGTAAAGCATAAATCTCTGTCGCT
>NZ_JXYF01000387.1:0-259 GCF_000967735.1 Paracoccus sp. S4493 | reverse complement strand
CCGCCAGCCCAGCACCGCGAACGGGCTGCGGTCGGCCTTCAGCGCCATCACCAGGTTGTCGGCAACCGACTGGTCCTCGAACACGGTGGGGCGCTGAAACTTGCGACCGATCCCCTCGCGGGCGATCTGCGCCTCGGACAGCTTCAGCAGCGATTTCGACGTCGCCCCCCACAGCACCTCGCCCGTGTCGGGGCGCGTCTTGCCGGTCACGATGTCCATGAACGTCGTCTTGCCTGCGCCGTTCGGCCCGATCACCGCG
>NZ_JXYF01000386.1:0-402 GCF_000967735.1 Paracoccus sp. S4493 | reverse complement strand
TCCTGCAGCGCCTGCGCCAGGGCCGCGCGGGCGCGGCCGAGGCGGCTCATCACCGTGCCCAAAGGCACGTCCAGCGCCAGCGCGGCCTCGCGATAGCGCATGCCCTCGACGCAGACCAGCATCAGCACGACGCGCTGATCCTCGGGCAGGCGGTTCATGGCGCGACGCACATCGGCCAGATGCAGGCGGGTCTCGGTCACCTCGCGGCCGTCCTGGCCCACAAGAGGCATGGCGTCGTCATCATCCAGGCTGTCGGTGTCGCGCCGGGCGCGTACGTGGTCGATGAAGCTGTTGCGCAGGATGCGGAACAGCCAGCTGTCCATCCGCGTCCCCGGCACGAAGGCGTCCAGGTTTCGCAGCGCCTTCTCGACGGTGATCTGCACCAGGTCGTCGGCCAGCGCA
>NZ_JXYF01000385.1:0-405 GCF_000967735.1 Paracoccus sp. S4493 | reverse complement strand
GGCGCAGGCGCTGCAGGACGATCCCGCCCTGCTGTCGGCCAGGCTGGGCTGAAGCAATCCGCAAAGGCATGATCCGATGACCCGTATCGACCCCCCGATTGATCCCAACGACGAGAGCGACGAGATGCTGATGGCCCTGGCGGATGGCGAACTGGACGAGGCCACCGCCGAACGCCTGTGGCGGCGGATCGAGACCGACCCCGCCTTGGCTGACCGCTTCGCGCTGTTCGCCGATACCCGTCATGGCCTGCAGGCGGCCTATCCTCCGGAACCCGTGCCCGACCGGCTGATCGCGACCGTCATGGCGGGCACGCCTGCTTCCGATCCGGTCGTCGTGCCATTCAGGCGCAGGGTGTCTGCGCGGCCGATGGCGGCCTGGGCAATGGCCGCGTCGCTGGTCCTGGC
>NZ_JXYF01000384.1:0-1063 GCF_000967735.1 Paracoccus sp. S4493 | reverse complement strand
CCCCGCCGATGGCCTATGCCCAGTGGCTCAAGATGCTTTGGGCCTATGAAGACGGCGCCAAGGCCGCCCAGACCGGAGGCTAGGGCGCGCCGCCACCGGCGCGCCGTTCGCTCAGCGCTTGGCGGCTTCCAGTGCTGCGACGCCCGGCAGGGTCTTGCCCTCCATCCATTCCAGGAACGCGCCTCCGGCGGTCGAGATGAAGGTGAACTCCTCCGCCGCACCCGCCTTGTTCAACGCCGCGACGGTGTCGCCCCCACCCGCGACCGACACGAGCTGTCCCTGCGCGGTCAGTTCGGCCGCGGCGCGCGCGGCGGCGTTGGTAGCCGCGTCGAAGGGCTCGATCTCGAAGGCGCCCAGCGGGCCGTTCCAGATCAGCGTCTTGCAGGCGGTCATCGCCTGACGCAATGCCTCGACCGTCTCGGGGCCGGCATCCAGGATCATCGCATCGGCCGGGCACTGATCGACGGGCAGCGTCTCGGACGCTGCGCCTGCCTTGAACTCGCGTGCCACGACGATGTCCACCGGCAGGTGGATCTTGCAGCCGGTGGCATCGGCCTTCTCCAGGATGGCAAGGGCGGTATCGGCCATGTCGCGTTCGGCCAGCGACTTGCCTACCTCGACGCCCTTGGCCACCAGGAAGGTGTTGGCCATGCCTCCGCCGATCACCAGATGGTCCACCTTCTCGACCAGGTTCGTCAGCAGGTCCAGCTTGGTCGAGACCTTGGCACCACCCACGACCGCCATCACCGGCCGCTGCGGATCGCCCAGCGCCGCGTCCAGCGCCTTCAGCTCCGCCTCCATCAGGCGACCCGCACCCGCATACATCAGCCGCGCCAGCCCCTCGGTCGAGGCATGGGCGCGATGGGCCGCCGAGAAGGCATCGTTCACATAGGCACCGCCCAGCGCCGCCAGCGATGCGGCGAAGGTGCCATCGTTCTGTTCCTCGCCTGCGTGAAAGCGGGTGTTCTCCATCAGGGCCACCTGCCCCGGCTGCAGCGCCGCGACGACGCGCTTGGCGGGACCGCCGATGCAGTCGTCGGCAAAGACGACCGGCTGGCCCAGC
>NZ_JXYF01000383.1:0-524 GCF_000967735.1 Paracoccus sp. S4493 | reverse complement strand
CCCGCCTGCAGGTGGAACACCCGGTGACCGAACTGATCACCGGCGTCGATCTGGTCGAGCAGATGATCCGCGTCGCGGCCGGAGAGCCGCTGCCCTTCGCGCAGTCCGACCTGACGATCACCGGGTGGGCGATGGAGAGCCGGCTTTATGCCGAGGACCCCTATCGCGGCTTCCTGCCCTCCATCGGGCGCCTGACCCGCTATCGCCCGCCGGTCGAGGTGGCGGCGGGGCCGATGCTGACCGGGGGCAAGTGGCTGGCCCATGGCGCCCCCACGGGTGGGGCCGCGGTCAGGAACGACACCGGCGTCTATGAGGGCGGCGAGATCAGCATGTTCTATGACCCGATGATCGCCAAGCTGTGCACATGGGCACCGACCCGCGGCGAGGCGATCGAGGCGATGCGCACCGCGCTGGACGCCTTCGAGGTCGAGGGGATCGGGCACAACCTGCCCTTCCTGTCAGCGGTGATGGATCACCCGAAATTCGTCGCGGGCGAAATCACCACCGCCTTCATCGCCGAGGAA
>NZ_JXYF01000382.1:0-320 GCF_000967735.1 Paracoccus sp. S4493 | reverse complement strand
ATGCAGGTGCTGGGCGCGATGGCCGAAACGGGTCGGGCGGCAAGCGAACTGGTCGCACAGTTCGAACCCGTGCCGCAGATGCTGAAGAACGTCCGCTATGCCGCGGGTGCCGATCCGCTGGCGGCCGAGCCGGTCAAGCGGATGATCGCGGATGCCGAGGCGCGTCTGGCCGGGTCTGGCCGGGTGCTGATCCGGAAATCGGGGACCGAGCCGCTGATCCGGGTGATGGCCGAGGCAGAGGACGAGGCCGTCCTGCGCGAGGTCGTCGACGGCATCGTCGCGGCGGTCGAACGCGCAGCCTGATTTGCGTCGCGCGGCGG